>JBMFPD010000138.1:0-8314 GCA_049969295.1 Anaerolineae bacterium
CTAGTCCCTCTCCCAGGGCGGCACCGGCCCGGTGTCGCCCCATCGCCGCATCGGCCGGTGCTCGATGGCGGTAACGCTGAGATGGCTCCCGCTCAGGTCCAGCCCGGACCACGCCAAACACAGGCTGATCACGCAGTCGTCATGCATCCCCGGCGGGGCCGAGTAGCGCACCATCCCCGACGGTAGCTGTTCCATCTCGAACGACTCCATCTCGCTCAACAGGACCGGGTCGGGCAGCAGCTTCAGCTCCCCCTGCTCCAACGCCAGGGCCAATGCATCCACAACCTGGGCCTTGGTGGCGTTGGTGGTGGTGAAAGCCTGCACTGGCAAACCCTCCCGCTACAACTGCTCGATGAGGGGCAGGCCCATGCTGTTGGCCTCAGCGATGATCGCCCGAGGGCGGAACCGCTGGTAGAGCGCCCGAAGGCGCATCAGCTGGGTACGGTAGTCCACATCACGCCAGCGGTCCAGGTAGACCAACTCCTTCGTCGTCATGTCGAGGACGGTGACCACCGTCCAGTCGGAGGTACGGGCCCAGTCGATCCCGAAGACGTACTCGTGGCCGGGGACGGCTGCCTCCTGCGGCGCAGCGGTGGCCTCCTCCCGGACCCGCCGGAAGATGCCGGCCCGCTCCGGCATGCTCCGACGGGCCGCCTCCAGCTCTTGTGGCGAAAGATAGGGATTGCCAGCAGAGGAGAGGTGCCACGCCGCCCATTCACCGGTGGCGCAGTCCAGTACTTGACCACATTGATTATTTAGGATATAGGTGATGGAGTCTGCCTTGGGCCTCGGACGTGGTCAAGCGCCACTGGACAGTGGCTCTGGCCCCATTCCGCGCCCTGGCCCAGGCCTCCACCTCCCGACGGACACTCTCCAGGTCTGGCAGACGCCGCCTCAGACACTGACGGGCCAGAATGGAAAACTCCACCTCCACCATGTTCAGCCAGCTCCCATGTTTGGGCGTGTAATGAAATTCCAACTTCCGCACCAGCCAACGCGCCTCCTCCGGCGGGAACGCGTGGTACAGGGCTGCTGGCGTGTGGATGTTCAAGTTGTCCAGGACTACCCGGATGACCTTCGCCTCGGGAAAGACCTCGTCCACCAGCCTCTTCATCTGCCAGGGGATCCTAAGGTTCCGCATACAGGTCCAACACATCCTCCATCCGCCAGACGAAGTCAGCCGTCACCCGGGCCATGCACCAGTGTCGTTTCTGCCAGGGCTTGAGGTCGTTTTTTTGAGCACCCGCCGCACCGTCTCGTCGGAGGAGGAGGCTCAACAGGGATATGCGTTCCTCTTCCGTCAGCGTCACCACGTATTTCTTCGGCCTGGGCATGGTCCTTCCCTCCCCATAGAGCTTCATGGAGGGAAGGATCCCTTATGAAATCAGTGTGGTCAAGTACTAGACATGGTCATGACCGGTCCCTCTCTAAGTCTTTCAGGAACGCATTGGCTTCTTGCGCCAGCAACTGGGCCCTCTCCACGAGGAAATCTTTGTACCGCTCCACACTCCATTGTGTCTTCAAAAGATCAGAGGAATGTGCAGCGCTGGCAAAGGCTCGTAATGGACGACCCGCTGGAGCGAGCATCCCGGTTTGCCGAGAGAAACCAATGTAGAGCCCGGCCAAAGCTATAACTTGGCCTGTCTTTATAGTGATGGTGAAGCACGAAGAGAGGAATAAGACCGTTCATGGAAGGAAGGAGATCTGCAGACATAATCCCATATTCGGCCACTCGTTTGAGGGTCTCTTGAATAGTCGCTTTCGTTTTCTTCCATGCGTCATAAAGGTTCTCGCGGTTCCAGAAGTCTCTTGGGACCTCAATGAGCCGAACGCGGCCCCTTGCAATGCCTGTCATGGTCCGTACGAAGATACCTGCGCTCAAATCCCAGCCAGCATCTTCCAGCTCGTTACGGAAAGGAAGGTACTCATCACGCACCCATCCCGGATTGCGCACAGCAGCCAGAGCGAGAACGACATCTGCCTCTTTTACCCGTGTTCCCTCTTGGTTCAGCCGAGCGAATATCTCGGCAACATCCTCTACCTCATGGCTGATCTTGATGATCGGAACATCCCGTTCCCGGATCTGCCAGAGACTGTGAAGGCGAGCGTGGACTTTGCCGAAGACACCCGCATCGGAGGAGTTCACTCGGCTTGCAACCTCTTGAGCGAGTGAGGTCAACTGCTCAACCTTCTCCACGCTCAGGACTCGGCGCAGACTGAGCCAGCAAGGAGCACGACGGCGAATGGGGTTAGGCAAAGCAAACTCCAACCAGTCATTTCTCCCCTCAGGACACAGGTTTACCATGATATCGTACCGCTCCAAAGCCTTGTTCCACCTGTCAGCGTCATCCCACCAATACGGCTTCTGGCCTAGAAGCAGACAAAGCGCTGTTGTGCGCTGCTGGCCATCCACAATCCAAAGCGAAGCTTGAGTGCCCTGAGCGGTCTTGGATTCTTGGTACTCTGATGAATCCCAAAGCAGGAAAGAACCAATTGGATAGTCTCGGTGCAGAGATTCGGCCAGTTTCCTTACCTGCTCCGCGTCCCAGACAAATTCCCTCTGAAATTCAGGGATGTCTATATTCTTGCTAACCGCTTGTTTGACGATTTCCCACACCTTGCGTTGCTCAAGAGCCATAATTCAAGCCCATCCTGGTGAAGAACAGCCTGTCCCTTTCTGTCTCCGTCTCACTCCAGAGAGAAGAGAGGAGATAGTGCAAATGGGGTGCTGGGACCGCGCGCCCAACCTCACTCCCGCGGCTGAAAGGCCTTACACCTGGCCGCCGTGCACTCCTCCAGGGTGTCCAGTCGCACGTCGTCGTTGCGGCAGTACATCTTGACCTCCACCACATGGTGGCCGTCAGGGCGCGGCTCAATCACGGTCATCAGTTCCAGCCAGCGACAGGTGCAGGCCTCCCGCAGCGCCGGCACCGGGCAATCCCCACAGGTCTCGTGCGCATTGCTGCCAGTGAGGAAACTCGTCACGCTATCCGTCGCGGCCTGACCGCAGTAGACCACGCCGGTCAGGGTGTCCCGCTGCCGAAACGGGCATTGCACAGCCATCGCCACCTCCTTCCATCCTCACCCGGGCGCGCCGGCCCCCTCCTCCCCGTCAGCCCTTGCCCACCCCTGATCCGAGGCCCGTACGTCCCCCCGCAGGACCGCGTGGAGCGCCCGCATCACCTGCTCCAGGCGGAACGGCTTCTCCAGCCGGGGCACAGCAACCTCCCGCAGGAACCCGGCCATCTCTGGACTCACCTCGCCTTCCGTGAGGAACACCACGCGCCGTGCGGCCCCGGGATCTCGGGCACACAGCCACTGGTAGAGCTCCCGCCCCTCCACGCCCGGCACCTCAGTCCCCCAGAAGATGGCGTCGTAGCGGCCTTGCTCCAACCGGGCCAGGGCTTCTTCGGCCGTCTCTGCCAGGTCCACCTGGTGGCCTAAGGGGCTCAGGGACCGGTCCAGAAGGGTCCGGATATCGGGATCGTCCTCCACGACCAGGATGCGGCCCCGGCGCAGCGGCAGGATGGGCCTCGGCCCCTGCCCTTCAGGGACGAGGACCGCCTCGCGCCCGAGGGGGAGTTCCACGTAGAACGTGGCGCCGCGGCCGGGCTCGCTCTCGGCCCAGATGTGCCCTCCGTGCTCGGTGACGATGCCGTAGCAGATGGAAAGCCCCAGGCCGGTTCCCTGCCCCACCTCCTTGGTGGTGAAGAAGGGCTCAAACACCCGCCCCAGGTGTTCCGGAGGGATGCCTGGCCCGTCGTCCGCCACGGAGATGAGAAGGTGGTCCCCCTCCACCTGGGTCCGCACGGTCAGGGTTCCGCGGCCGCGGGCTTCCGCCATGGCCTCCCGGGCGTTGGTGATCAGGTGGAGGAGCACCTGCTGCAAGCGATATGGGTCGGCCAGCACCTCCGGCAACTCCTCGGCCAGGTCCGTCACCACCTCAATCCGGTCCGCCTGGAGTTGAGGAGCCTGAAGTTCCAGGATGCGCTGGACAAGGGCGTTGACCTGGACTGGCTGCCGCTCAACCCTCTGGCCCTGGGCAAAGGTCTGGAGGCTGTGGACGATGTGGCTGGCGCGGCGGGCTGCCGCGGCGATGTGCTGAAGGTCCTCCCGGTCGTCCGCGGGGAGGTCCCCCCGCATCTGGAGGAGTTGCGCATAACCCAGCACGGAGGTGAGGGGGTTGTTGAGTTCGTGGGCCATCCCGGAGACCAACTGGCCCACCGCCGCCAGTTTCTCGGCCTGGAGCAGCTGCTGACGCAAGCGGTGCTCCTGGGTCACGTCCCGGAGGACGAGGATGACCTGGAAGACCTGGCCTCCTTCCTCCGCACGGGGCGCTGTCGTGATGTGGAAGTGCCGATCCCCGAACTGCGGGAACTGCCGTTCCACAGAGACCCCCTGCCCAGAGCGCAGGGTCTCCTGAAGGGGGCACTGGGAAGAAGGCGCATCCCGCTTGCACAGCACCTCGTGGCAGGTGCGCCCCACCAGATGGCGCGGCTCAAGGCCCACCAGGCGCGCTGCGGCCCAGTTGCACCGCAGCACCCGGCCCGCCGGGGAAAGCAGGAACAGGGCATCTGTCAGGGCGTCAAAGGTCTCTTCCCACTCCCGCTTGGCACGGACCACCTGGGCGAAGAGGCGGTCGTTCTCCAGGGCAGCGGCCAGTTGGCCGGCGAGGATCTCCAGGGCTTCCACGTCGCCCTCGTCAAACGCGCCGACCTCGTCGTCCTGGAGGTCCAGCACGCCGACGACCTTCCCTCCGGCGTACAAAGGAACGGCGATCTCCGCACGCGCCTCCGGGAGAAGTTCAAAGAAGAGGAAGTAGAGGTCCCGGGCTACATCGCGCGCCAGCCAGGGCTTCCCCGTCTCAAAGACGTGGGTGACGATCCCCTTCCCCAGAGGGATGCGCGCCCCGTAGGGCAGTTCGCCCCCCACGAACCCTCCAGCACCGGCCACCCACTCCAACTGCCCCTCCCGCAGCAGGAAGAGGGAGACGCTGTAGCAACCCAGGGCCTCCCGGATGCGCCGCGTGGCCCGCATGGGGAAGGGCTGCGTCTCGTCCAGGGCGATGAATTCCCGGGCCGTCTCGCCAATGGCCTTGAGGCGCTGGGCCATGCGCACCTGCTGCTGGTAGAGGAGCGCGTTCTCCACCGCCAGCGCCGCCTGTTGCCCCACGCTCTGCAGGAAAGCCAGGTCATCCTCCGTCAGGGGAGCATCCTCAGGTCCCACTTCCACATTGAGGATGCCCAGGACTTTCCCACCCACCTTCAGGGGCACGCAGATCTCCTGGACTGTGTCGGGGTTGCAGGCCACGTAGTAGGGGTTCCCGCACACATCCAGGAGGAAGGCCGGCTCCCCCGTGCGGAAGACGAAGCCGCTCACCCCCTCCTGCGTGGTCAAGGGCGGGAGGGCGCAGTCGTGGCCGGCGATGGCCAGGGGCACGAGAAGGCCCTCTCGGTGCAGGGCCACGTGCACCCGCGCGTAGCCGAACGTCTGCCACAACTCGCGCACCAGGGCCTGGAGGAGCGCCTGCAAGTCCAGGGTGGAACTCAGAAGGAGCGACAGGTGTTGGAGCGACTGGAGCTGCTGCAGGCGGCGCTCCAGACCGGACCCAGGGGCAGAAGGCCCCGAAGAGCCGCTGACCTCGGGGAACCAGGTGTCGGGGATCACAGGCTCCCTCTCGCGCTGCCGGCCCACCGGGCGGGCCCGTGCTCTCCGCAAGCCTTCGGAGAACGTTTTCGCCGATAGCGGCACCTGCCGGTGCGCAGGGCTTTCCCCCTGCGCACCCGGCCTTGCCGTTTAACATTGTAACACAGGCCGGCCCCGCCTGTCAACGCCACACGGCAACGGTTGCGGTTGCATCTTGTGTTGGTGAGTCGGGGACGCGGGAAGACCGACCTCTCCTATCCCCCTACCCCCTTTCCTTCCCCGCATCGGGGAGGGAAAGGGGGGGCCGCCGAAGAACGAGACAGCCCTGGCAACGGGGCGACGCCTGGTATGCGTCGCCCCGTTGGACCCGCTGCACACTGCCCTCCCTCGCCTTCCCTCCTTGGAAGGGGGGCGGGATGGGTGGGGAGAAAAGGGCCTCTTGCCCCCTCCCTACCCGCCTGTTACTGGCCCTCGCCCGGCCTCCACCGCAGGATGGGCTGCCGGGCTGCCCGCACCTCGTCCAGCCGGCGGACGGGGGCGTTGTGCGGCGCTTCGTGCAGCACCTGGGGGTTCGTACGGGCTTCCTCGGCGATCTTGAGCAGGGCGTAGGCGAAGGCCTCCAGGGTGTCCTTGCTCTCCGTCTCCGTCGGCTCAATCATCAGCGCTTCTCGGACGATGAGGGGGAAGTAGTTGGTGGGCGGGTGGAAGCCGTAGTCAATGAGCCGTTTGGAGATATCCAGCGCCCGCACCTCCGGCGCGCCCTCAATCCGCCCCTCGGCCACGAACTCGTGCATGCAGATGCGGTCGTAGGGCACCGGGTAGGTATCCTTGATGAGGACCCGCAGGTAGTTGGCATTGAGGACGGCGTTTTCCGCCACCTCCCGCAGGCCTGCAGCCCCCAGCATACGGATGTAGGTGTAGGCCCGCACCATGACCGCGAAGTGGCCGTAGAAGGACTTCACCCGGCCGATGCTCCGCTCTGGCATGACCAGGTGGAAGCAGATCTCCCCCTCCTCGGAGCCGCACACCTCACAGGGGCCCTCGCGCATCTTCACGATGGGGCCCGGCAGGTAGGGGGCCAGTTTCGCCACCACCCCCACCGGGCCAGCCCCCGGGCCGCCCCCACCGTGGGGCGTGGAGAAGGTCTTGTGCAGGTTGAAGTGCATCACGTCAAAGCCCAGGTCCCCCATCTTGGCGATGCCCAGGAGGGCGTTCAGGTTGGCCCCGTCGGCGTAGACCAGGCCCCCTGCTTCGTGCACCAGGCGGCAGATCTCCTCCACGTGCTCGTCAAAGAGGCCCAGGGTGTTGGGGTTGGTGAGCATCAGGCCCACCACCGTGTCGTCCAGGTGGGCCTTGAGGTCGTCCAGGTCCACGTTGCCGCGAGCATCCGACTTGATCTCCACCACCTGGAGGCCGCTCATGGAGGTGGAGGCCGGGTTGGTGCCGTGGGCCGAGTCGGGGACCAGGACCTTGTTCCGCTGGGTCTCGCCCCGGTCGTGGAGGTACTTGCGCATGATGAGGAGGCCGGTCAGTTCGCCGTGGGCCCCGGCCGCGGGCTGCAGGGAGACAGCGTCAAAACCGGCGATCTCCTTGAGCATCTCCTGCAGTTCGTACATCAGGGCCAGGTTCCCCTGCACCGTGCTCTCGTCCTGGTACGGATGGGTCTGGGCGAAGCCGGGCAGGCGGCAGGCCACCTCGTTCACCTTGGGGTTGTACTTCATGGTGCAGGAGCCGAGGGGGTACATGCCGATGTCCACGCCGTAGTTGAGTTGGGAGAGGCGCACGTAGTGGCGCACCACGTCGGCCTCGCCCACCTCGGGGAGGGGGAGATCTTCCCGCAGCCACTCTTTCGGCGGCAGTTCCGCCTCCGGCACGTCCAGTTCAGGGAGGAAGCAGGCGCACCTCCCGGGTGAACTCAGTTCAAAGATCAAGGGCTCGGTCATGATCCCACCTCCTCCAGGGCTTCCACCAGTTCGTCAACCTCGTCCCGGGAGTTCACCTCCGTGACGCAGAACATCAGGCAGTCGTCCAGGCCGGGGCAGACCTTGCCCACCTCAAAGCCGCCGATGATGCCCAGGTCCAGCAGGCCCTCGTTGATCTCCCGGGCGGGCCTGGGGCAGCGCACCACGAACTCCTTGAAGAAGGGTTGGTCGTCCAGCAGGCTGTAGCCAGGGAGCGCGGCGATCCTCTGGGCGGCGTAGTGGGCGCGGTGGTAGCAGAGTTCCGCCACGCGGCGCAGGCCGTGCTTGCCCAGGGTCGCCAGGTAGACGGCCGCGCCCAGGGCCACCAGCCCCTGGTTGGTGCAGATGTTGGAGGTGGCCTTCTCCCGGCGGATGTGCTGCTCCCGGGTGGAGAGGGTCAGCACGAACCCCCGCCGGCCTTCGGCATCCACCGTCTGGCCCACCAGGCGGCCAGCCATCCTGCGGACGTACTCCTCCCGGCAGGCGAAGAAGCCCAGGTACGGCCCGCCGAAGTTCAGGGGCGCGCCCAGGGCCTGGCCCTCGCCCGTGACAATGTCCGCGCCGTACTCGCCCGGTGGCGTCAGAAGCCCCAGCGAGATGGGGTCCACGCTGACGACGAAGAGCCCCCCGGCTCCGTGCACTGCATCGGCCAACTCCCTGAGCAGGGAAAGGCTGGGGATGCGGCCGAAGAAGTCCGGGACCTGCAC
>JBMFPD010000139.1:0-8311 GCA_049969295.1 Anaerolineae bacterium
CTCCGCGCTTTGCCAACAGGCATGATTTGTGCTACCATCCCTGCATAGAGAGCCTTTGTGGACGGTCCGGGGGACCGCAAGACGTCTTTCAAAAGGGTGCCGGAAGTGGCCGCGAAGATCCTGGTCGTGGACGATGACCCTTCCGCCCTCAAACTGATCGGCTACACCCTGCGCCGCGAAGGGTACGAGGTCACCACGGCTGCCGATGGCATGGAGGCCCTCACCCTCGTCCGCCATGAGCGCTTTGACCTCATCATCCTGGACATCATGATGCCCGGCATGGATGGCTACGAGGTCTGCCGCCGCCTCCGGGCCAACCCCCAGACCGCAGCAGTCCCGGTGATCATGCTCACGGCCCGCTCCATGGTGAAGGACAAGGTCAGCGGGTTCCGCTCTGGCACGGACGAATACATCACCAAGCCCCTCCTGCCCCATGAACTGGTGAGCCGGGTCAGGGCGCTCCTCCTGCGGGCCAGCCTGAGCCAGGCCGGGGCACAACGGCCGCCGGGCAGGACCCTGGCCCTGGTGGGGGCCAAGGGCGGAGTGGGGACCACGACCCTCGCCATCAACCTGGCCTGCCTTCTGGCCCACGATGGCCAGACCGTCCTCTTCGCCGACCTGAGCACCGCTCCCCTGGCTTCCATGCAGATGCTGGACGTGGAGCCGAGCCAGGGCGTGCACGCCCTCCTCAGCGAGGAGCGGTTAGACCTCTCCGCGCGCCGGCTGGAGCCCTTCCTGGTGGAGGTGGCAGGGGGCCTGCGGGTCCTGCCCAGCCCCGCCTCCGGCTGCATCCCCAGCCTGCTCAGGGGTGCAGAGGACCTGGAAATGCTCCGCAGCCAACTGGCCCTCCTGGCGGAGGTCCTGGTGCTGGACCTGGGATGTGCCCTGCACCTCCCCACCAGCGGGTCCCTCGCCCAGGCGGACAAAGTAGTGCTTGTGTCCGAGTCCACCCGCCTGGGCCTCGTGCTCCTCCAGGAAGGGTGGCAGCGGCTGGCCACGCTCCTGCCGGACCGCGGCCGGGTGGAACTGGCCATGGTGAACCGGACCCGGGAGGCCGTCTCCGTCCGGGCCCCGGACGTGGAGCGGGCCCTCGGACGCGACGCCCTCTTCGTCGTCGCCGTCCCGGAACTGGCTGAGGAGGCCTTCATCGTCCACATTCCGATTGCCATCGCCCAGCCGGAGAGCCTCTACGCCCTGCAGGCCAGGGAACTGGCGCACCGGCTGTTCCACACCGGGGCGTAAGCCCACTGGAGAGAGCCCATGCAGATCCGCCCTGTGCCCCCGTGGCCGAGGACGCCAGAAGAGGCCATCGCCCAACAGGAACTCCTCGCCCGACAGGTGGTGGCCAAGGGGAGCCCACTCCAGGTGCAGCGGGTGGCCGGCATTGACGTCAGCGTGCGGGAGGAACAGGCCCGCGCCGCCGTTGCCATCCTCCGGTACCCGGAACTGACCGTGGAGACGTGGACCGTGGCCACCGCCCCGGTCACCTTCCCCTACATCCCCGGCCTCCTGGCCTACCGGGAACTGCCCGTCGTCCTCAAGGCCCTGGAATGCCTCCACGCGGAGCCGGACGTCTTCATCTGCGACGCCCAGGGCATTGCCCACCCGCGTCGCCTGGGCCTGGCCAGCCACTTGGGCGTGCTCCTGGACCGCCCCACCATCGGCTGCGCCAAGAGCCGCCTCTTCGGCACCCCGGCCGGGCCCCTTCCGGAGAGGCAGGGGAGCCACGTCCCCCTCCTTGCGCCCGACGGGCAGGTCGTCGGAGCGGCCGTGCGCACCCGGACCGGCGTGCAGCCTGTGTACGTCTCGGTAGGCCACCGGGTGGACCTGGAGTGGGCCGTCCAGTTCATCTTATCTTGCTGCAAGGGGATGCGGCTCCCGGAGCCAACGCGCCAGGCGCACCGGATGGCCGCGTTCCCCGAGGACGAAAGGCCAGACCTGTGGACGTGGTCCCAACCCCCGACGACCTGAATCCCGACCTTCCAGAGCCCCTCTGGCATGGCCTGCAGGAAGCGGCCCGGCTCCTCCGCCAGGCCCGCCACGCCGTCGCCCTCACGGGGGCGGGCATCAGCACCCCTTCCGGCGTCCCGGACTTCCGCAGCCCCGAGACAGGGCTCTGGAGGCACGTGGACCCGCTTCTGGTGGCCTCCATCTGGGCCTTCCGGGTGAGTCCCCGCACCTTCTTCGACTGGATGCGCCCCCTTGCTAGGACGCTCCTGGAAGCGAGGCCCAACCCGGCCCACGAGGCGCTGGCCCGCCTGGAGGAGGCCGGCCTCCTCCAGGCCGTCATCACCCAGAACATTGACGGCCTCCACCAGAAGGCCGGCTCGCGGACCGTGCTGGAACTGCACGGCCACATCCGCACGGCCACCTGCACCCGCTGCTACCGCACCTACCCCTCCGAAGCCTTCATCCCGACCTACCTGGAGACGGGGGAGGTCCCCCGCTGCGGGTGCGGAGGCATCCTCAAACCTGACGTCATCCTCCTGGGCGAGGACCTGCCCCGAGAGACCTACCGCCAGGCGGTCCAGGAAGCCCGCGCCTGCGACCTGATGCTCGTGGCCGGCACCTCCTTGGAAGTGGCCCCGGCCAGCGACCTCCCCTTCATCGCCCAGCGCCGAGGTGTCCCCGTGATCGTGGTCAACCTGGACCCAACGCCTCTGGACCCCCTGGCCGCCGTGGTCCTCCATGCCAACGTGGCCCTGATCCTCCCTGCCCTGGCTGCGCTCGCCCTCTCCCCCGCAGAGCCCGCGGCCGGGGGCTGACCCATCTTATAGAACTCTGGCGGCCTTCTGGCGCGGCAGACCGTAGGGCACGCCGGGAGGCGTGCCCCCTGCGCCGGGAAGAGCGGTGAGAGCCTTCCCTTGTAAAGACGAGACAGCCCCGGCCCGCGGCCGAGTGACGGTTGACATCTTCCGCGGGTTGAGGTACAATGCCCATACCCTGGAGGGGTATGGGGCCACTCTGCCGCGGGGACGGAATGGAGAGCATGGGGCAGGAAGGAAAGCCGCAGGACCTGAAGGAAGAGGACCGGGAGCTCCTGGTGCGGCTGCGCCGGCTGGAGGGGCAGATCCGGGGCATCCAGCGCATGGTGGCCAACGGTCGCCCCTGCGAGGAGATCGTCACCCAGGTCCTGGCTGTGCGCGCCGCCGTGGACCGGGTGGGGCTCCTGCTCCTCAGCCGGCAGGTGGAGGCCTGCTTGCAGGAGGGACCGGGTTCCGAGGAGGTGGAGAACCTGAAGCGCGCCCTGCGGCACCTGACCCGGCTGGGGAGCGGCACCGATGAGAGGGCGGATTGAACCGCTGCACGGGGCCGTGACCCCTCCTCGTGCCGCGGAAAGGGACTAGAGCCTCCGGTCCAAAGCCGGACCGGCCCACCGTCCCGTGGGCAGGGTGGATCGGGCGCAGACGCCCCCTCACTTCTCCATGATCTTCGCCAGTTTCAGGAGGCTCAGGTCAATCTTTTTGGTGTGGGACACGACCTCTTCCAGGGGGGTCACCCGGATCTGGTTCCCCACCAGGCCGACGATGGCCCCGTGAGTCCCCTTGAGGAGTTCCTCCACGGCAGCCGCGCCCAGGCGCGTCGCCAGGAGGCGGTCAAAGGCCGTGGGAGACCCTCCCCGCTGGATGTGCCCCAGGACCGTCAGGCGCACGCCGAACCCCAGTTCCTCCCGGTGCCCCTGGAGGTACTCTACCACAGCCCGGGCGCCCGGCTTGTACCCCTCCGCCACCACGATGATGCAGTGGGCCTTGCCGCGGATGTAGGCATCCTTCAGGCCCTCGGCCACTTCTTCCAGGGAGGTCTCCACCTCCGGGATAAGGACCATCTCCGCCCCCCCAGCGATGCCGCTCATGAGGGCGAGGTAGCCGCACTCCCGCCCCATGACCTCAATGACGAAAGCCCGCTGGTGCGAGGAGGCTGTGTCCTTGATCTTGTCTATGGCATCCAGCACGGTGTTGAGGGCCGTATCCACACCGATGGACATGTCGGTCCCGTAGATGTCGTTGTCTATGCTCCCGGGAATGCCCATCACCCGGACCCCGGCCTGCTGCAGCACGTGGGCCCCCCGGAAGGACCCATCTCCGCCGATGATGACCAGCGCATCCAGTTCCAGGCGGTTCAGGTTGCGCAGGGCTTCCCGCTGCCCCCTCTCTGTCTCAAACTCGGGGCAGCGGCTGGTCCCCAGGAAGGTCCCGCCGCGGCCGATGATCCCTCCCACCGACCGGGCGTCCAGGGGCACGCACTCGCAGGCGATGAGGCCGGCGAACCCCCGGCGGATGCCAAGCACTTCCAACCCGTGGTGGACGGCTGAGCGCACCACCGCCCGCACCGCCGGGTTGAACCCTGGCCCATCGCCGCCGCTGCAGAGCACACCGATCTTCTTGAGCATGGCGTCAGGCTCTCCCTTCGTTCCTCCCCGCGTTCGGCCCTGAAGGCTCGGGCGGCCATCCCACTCCCAACCCGCTCAGAGAGACCCGGACCGCCCCCTCCCCCACCAGGTCCCGCAGTTTGCGTTCCAGTTCAGGGCAGTAGCCGAACTGCACATTGGGGAAATCCAACTGGACCAGGCCCAGGTCGTTGGGCACCAGGAGGCTGAGCCGGTCCCTGCCCGGGTAACTGCACACCAGGGCGTAGATCTCCCCCAGGCGTCGGGCATCCTCTTTCACATCCTTCCCACGGGGCAGCCGGACCCAGACATGGCGTGGAGGCGGTTCCCCATTCTCCGCTGGCCGGGCCACCACAACGTGGTCCCGCACGCTGTCGCACAGGACTTTCGGCTTGCCCTTGGCCTCGTCCCGTCGCAGCGTCCCCGCCACGATGAGGACCTTATCCTGCCGCCACAGGTCCCGCGTCTCCTGGTACACCCGGGGGAAGACCGTCACCTCCACCTCGCCCTGCAGGTCCTCCAGGGTGGCGAAGAGCATCGGCTCCCCCTTCCGGGTGAGGATCTCGGTGGCCCGTACCAGGACCCCGGCCACCGTGACCTTCTGGCCATCGGCCTCCTCGGCCAGGTCCGTGGAGGTGTGGCTCACCATACCCCGCAGTTCCTTCGCCGCCTGCTGGAAGGGGTGCGAGGTCAGGTAGGTCCCGGCCAGTTCTTTCTCCCAGACCAGGCAGGTCCTGCGCCGGGCTGGCGGCACTTCAGGCAGGGGGTAGATGGCCGAGGCCGCACCCGCCACCGGGAGCGCGCTGTCCAGGTCAAACATGCTGATCTGGCCGAGGGCCCGGCGCTGGTGCACGTCCGCGCTCAGGGCCATCAGTTTGTCCAGGACGGCGAGGAGTTGGTTCCGGTGCCCGAAGGCATCCATGGCCCCCACGCGCACCAGGCATTCCAGGACCCGGCGGTTCACCTGCCGGAGGTCCACCCGGTGGGCCAGGTCCTCCAGGTCCCGGAAGGGGCCCCCAGCCTTTCGGGCCTCCACGATGAGGCTGGCCGCCCCCTCCCCCACGTTCTTGATGGCGCTCAGGGCGAAGCGGATGCCCCGCTTGCACGTCCCGTCCTCCTCCACCACCTCCTCAATGGTGAACTCCAGGTCGCTCTGGTTCACGTCTGGCGGGAGGAGCGGGATGCCCATGCGGCGGCACTCCGCGGCCAGCGCGCCCACCTTGTCCAGATTGTGGCGCTCCACCGTGAGGAGGGCGGCCATGTACTCCACAGGGTAGTGGGCCTTCAGGTAGGCCGTCTGGCAGGTCAGGACGGCGTAGTCGGCAGCGTGCGCCCGGTTGAAGCCGTACCGGGCGAAGTACTCAATGTCATCAAAGATGGCCTCGGCCACCTCCCGGGGGATGCCCCGCTCCACCGCCCCATCCACGAAGCGCTGCCGGTGCTGCAGGAGTTCTTCTTTCTTCTTCTTCCCCACAGCGCGACGCATCAGGTCGGCGTCGGCAGCCGAGTAACCGGCCAACTGCATCGCCATCTGGATGATCTGTTCCTGGTAGACGCAGATGCCGTAGGTCGGGGCGAGGATCGGTTCCAGGCTGGGGTGGCGGTACTCCACCGGCTCCTGGCCGTGCATGCGGCGGATATAGGTGTCAATGTACTCCATCGGCCCTGGACGGTAGAGGGAGAGGGTGGCGACGATGTGCTCAAACTGGCTGGGCTGCATGGCCCTCAGCACCCGCCGCATGCCAGCCGATTCCACCTGGAAGATGCCCGTCACCTCCCCGCTGGACAGGAGTTCAAAGGCCTTCGGGTCCTCAATGGGGATGGTGTTCAGGTCCAGGGAGACGCCGTGATGCTCCCGGATCAGGTCGCAGGCCTTGCGCATGATGGTCAGGGTGGAGAGGCCCAGGAAGTCAATCTTGAGGAGGCCGATGGCCTCCAGGTGTTCCATCGGGTACTGGGTGACGGCCCCTAACTGTTCATCGCCCCCGGTGGGACGGTGCAGAGGGGTGTACTCCACCAGGGGGCGGTCGGCGACGATGACGCCGGCGGCGTGGGTGGAGGCGTGGCGGGCCACCCCTTCCAGGCTGCGGGCGGTATCCACCAGGTCCCGGATGTAGTCCTTCTCCTCGTACAACTGGCGGAACTCCGGCACCTTCTCCAGGGCGTCGTCAATGCGCACCTTCGCCCCCGGAGGGATGAGGCGCGCCAGGTGGTCCACCTCCGGCGCGGGGATGTCCATGGCCCGCCCCACGTCCCGGATGGCGGCTTTCGCCCCCAGCGTCCCGAAGGTGATGATCTGGGCCACGTTCTCGCGGCCGTACTTGGCGATGGCGTAGTGGATCATCTCATCGCGGCGGTCGTCGGGGAAGTCCAGGTCAATGTCGGGCATGGTCACGCGGCCGGGGTTGAGGAACCGCTCGAAGATGAGGTTGTGGGTGAGAGGGTCCAGGTTGGTGATCCCCATCACGTAGGCGACGATGCTCCCCGCGGCCGACCCCCGTACGTTCCACCAGATATCCCGTTCCCGGGCGAAGCGGCACAGGTCCCACACGATGAGGAAGTAGGTATCAAACCCCATCTCGTGGATGACCTGCAGTTCGTGCTCCAGGCGCTGGCGCACTTCTGGGGCATCGGCCCGCTCCCCGTACCGCCGCCGGAGGCCTTCCTCGCACAGGTGGCGCAGGTAGGACTGGGCGTCGTACCCTTCAGGGACGGGGAAGTAGGGCAGGTGGTAGGTCTTGAAGTCCAGCGTCAACTCACACATCTCGGCGATGCGCACCGTGTTGCGCAGCGCCTCTGGCACCTCCGCGAACAGGAATCCCATCTCCTCCGGGGTGCGGAAGTAGTACGAATCGTCGCTCATGCGCATCCGGTCCCGCTGGTTGACCAGGGCGTTGGTCTGGATGCACAGGAGGATGTCGTGGGCGCGGTAGTCTTCCCGCCGGATGTAGTGGACGTCGTTGGTGGCCACCACCCCCAGGCCGAACTCGCCGGCGAACTCCAGGAGGGTGCGGTTGATGCGGTCCAGTTCGGGGATGTCGTGGACCTGGAGTTCCAGGTAGAAGCGGTCCCGGCCGAAGACGTCGCGGTACCAGGCCACCCGCTCGCGGGCCTTCTCCACCTGGCCTTCGGCGATGAGCCGGGGGATCTCCGAGGAGGCGCACCCCGAGGTGCAGATCAGCCCTTCAGCGTGGGCGGCCAAGGTCTCCCGGTCAATCCGGGGCTTGTAGTAGTACCCCTCCAGTTGGGCGATGGTGGCGAGGCGCATGAGGTTCTTGTACCCCACCTCGCTCGCGGCCAGGAGCAGGAGGTGGGGCGGCCGGGCGTCCCGACGGGGGTCCCGGTCCTGCATGCGGCGGTAGGCGAGGTAGGCCTCCATCCCCAGGATGGGGCGGATGCCCTGTTCCTGGGCCTCCATGTAGAACTCAATGGCTCCGTACATCGCCCCATGGTCCGTGAGCGCGAGGGCTGGCATGCCCAGTTCGCGCGCCCGCTGCACCAGGGCGCGGGGACTGGCCAGGCCGTCCAGGAGGGAGTATTCGCTGTGCACGTGGAGGTGAACGAACTCTGATCCCTTGCCCATCTCGCCCCTCTGCTCCTGTGCCAGGGAAGCGATCCGCCTTGATTATACCACACTTTGCACCGCTGCGCGCAGCGAGCCGGCGGAGGGGGTGTACTGCCCCGCGGGCCAGGCACGTTGCCAGGCCCACAGGTTATGGTATAATCTCCTGGGGCCCGGAGACACACAGGCCCAGAGGAGGACGGGATGGCCGAGACCTGGACCAACGACCGGGTGGCGCATCTCCTCTTCCACATCGCCGACCTTCTGGAGATCAAGGGGGAGAACCGTTTCAAGGTCGCTGCTTACCGGCGGGCTGGGGAGAGCATCCAGACGCTGGACCGTCCCCTCGTGGAGATCTGGCG
>JBMFPD010000140.1:0-8296 GCA_049969295.1 Anaerolineae bacterium
GCGGGTGCCCGTGCCCACCGGCCCGGCCCTCCTGGCCATCGGCGTCCTGCTCGCCGCAGCGGGCGTCCTGAGCCTGGTGCGCCGCCTGGAGGAGCGACAAGCCAACATCCTGCTCCTCATCTGTTTCGCGCTCCTCATCTTCGGCGTCCTGCTCGCGGCAGCGGCCGGGCGCGGCCTGGACCTCATCGGGATGATCAAGGATAGCGTCCGCCTGGCGACGCCCATCGTGCTGGGGTCCCTGGCCGGCGTGATGTGCGAGCGGTGCGCGGTCATCAACATCGCCATCGAGGGGATGATGCTCACGGCCGCCTGCCTGGGCTTCACCGCCTCCCTCTATTCCCAGAACATGTGGGTGGGGCTCCTGGCGGCCGTCCTTTCGGGCATGGTGATGGCTGCCCTGCACGCCGTCCTCTCCGTCCACTACAAGGTGGACCAGATTGTGAGTGGCACGGCCATCAACATCCTGGCGGTGGGGATCACTGGCTACGTGCGCAAGGCGTTCCTGCTGGGCAACCCCTTCGGCGCGCCGGAGGTCTTCCCCTACATCTTCCGGAACACGCCCCTCTGGAACATCCCCATCCTGGGGACGATCTTCTTCCAGTACCAGCCGATGGTCTACGCGGCCATCATCCTGGTGCCCCTGGTGTGGTTCGTCCTCTTCAAGACGCCGTGGGGCCTGCGGACCCGCGCTGTGGGCGAGCACCCCCGGGCGGCCGACACCCTGGGCATCAACGTCTTCAAGGTGCGTTACATCAACGTCATCGCTGCCGGGGCCATCGCCGGCCTGGGCGGGGCCTGGTTCTCCCTGGAGACGGTGGGGAGTTTTGACGACCTGATGACCAGCGGCAAGGGGTTCATCGCCCTGGCGGCCATGATCTTCGGCAACTGGAACCCCATCGGGGCCTCGCTGGGGGCGTTGCTTTTCGGCTTCGCCGACGCACTGGCTTTCAAACTGCAGATCCTGGGGGTGGGCGTGCCCTACCAGTTCATCAACATGGCCCCCTACATCCTGACCATGATCGCCCTGGCCGGCGTCATCGGCCGGACGGTCCCGCCCGCCGCCGACGGCCAGCCGTACGAGAAGCAGTGACGTCAGCCATCCAGGTCATGGAGGCGCGGAGGGACCAGCATGGTTGTTGTAGATAGGATCCACCAGTACGTCCAGAAACTGCCACCAGCCCTTCAGGCTGAGGTGCTGGACTTCGTGGAGTACCTCTTCGCGAAAGTTCAACAGGAGCGTTCCCTTCAGGAAGAACGTCGCACGTGGTCCGAACTTTCGCTGGAAGGGCTATGCGAGGTCTGGAGGACGAGGAAACACCTCTCTACACCGCCGCTGACCTCAAGATACGGTTCCAATGACCAGACCTGGGCAGATCGTCCTTCTCAGGTTCCCCCGAACTGACCTAGCGCAGGGGAAGTTGCGCCCGGCCTTGCTCCTCGGCCGGCTTCCAGGCCCCTACGCGGACTGGTTGATTTGCATGATCTCGTCCTAGGTTCAGCACTGCGTGGAGGGTTTCGACGAGGTGGTGCGGCCTGGCGATGCGGGCTTCGCGGACTCGGGCTGAAAGCTCCCAGCGTCATCCGGGTGGGGCGACTGGCTGTCGTGGAAGAGGAGGCCCTTTTGGGGGCGATCGGCGAGGTCAGCGAGGAACGGCTGCGGCGCATCAAGGCCCACCTCGCGGAGTGGCTCATGCAGCCTTGACCGGTCATGGAGGACAAGCACGATGTCACCGCGCTACGTCGGAGCAATAGACCAGGGCACAACTGGCACCCGCTTCATGGTCTTCAGCCCGGAGGGGAAGGTCGTCGCCTCCCACTACCAGGAACACCGCCAGATTTACCCCCAGCCCGGCTGGGTGGAACACGACCCCCTGGAGATCTGGCAGAAGACCAGAGAGGTGATCCAGGGCGCGCTCCAGAAGAGCGGCATCCGCCCGCAGGAGATCGCCGCCATCGGCGTCACCAACCAGCGGGAGACGACCATCGTCTGGGACCCCGAAACCGGCCAGCCCCTGTACAACGCCATCGTCTGGCAGTGCACCCGCACCACCGAGATCTGCCAGCGCCTGAAGGACCAGGGTCTGGAACCCACCGTGCGGGAGAAGACCGGCCTGCCCATCGCCACCTACTTCTCCGGCCCCAAGGTCACATGGCTCTTGGAACACGTCCCTGGCCTGCGGGAACGGGCCGAGGCAGGCAAGGCCCTCTTCGGCACCGTGGACACCTGGCTCATCTGGAACCTGACCGGCGGCACCAGGGGTGGCGCCCACGTCACCGATGTCTCCAATGCCTCCCGCACCATGCTCATGAACCTGCACACCCTGGACTGGGACCCGGAGATGTTGGAGAGGCTGGGCGTGCCGCGGGCCATGCTCCCAGCCATCCGCCCCTCCAGCGACCCGGCCTTCTACGGGGTGACGCCGGCGGACGGCCCTCTGGGGGCGGAGGTCCCGGTCTGCGGCGACCTGGGGGACCAGCAGGCGGCCCTCTTCGGCCAAGCCTGCTACGATGCGGGCGAGGCCAAGAACACCTACGGCACTGGCTGCTTCATGCTCCTGAACACTGGGACGCGGCCGGTCCCCTCCCGGCACGGCCTTCTCTCCACCCTGGCCTACCAACTGGGCAATGAGCCAGCCGTCTACGCCCTGGAGGGCTCCATCGCCATCACCGGCGCGGCGGTGCAGTGGCTGCGGGACAACCTCGGCCTCATCAAGAGCGCGGCGGAGACGGAGGAGATCGCCCGGTCGGTGGAAGATGCCGGGGGCATCTACTTCGTGCCCGCCTTCTCCGGCCTCTTCGCCCCCTACTGGGACATGTACGCCCGGGGCGTCATCGTCGGCCTGACCCGCTACGTGACCCGCGCTCACCTGGTGCGGGCCACCCTGGAGGCCATCTGCTACCAGACGCGCGAGGTCCTGGAGGCGATGAAGGCCGATTCCGGCGTGGCCCTGACCCGCCTCAAGGTGGACGGCGGCGCGGTGGCCAACAACTTCCTCATGCAGCTCCAGGCCGACATCCTGGGGGTGCCAGTGGTGCGCCCCACGGTGGGCGAGACGACGGCCCTGGGCGCGGCCTACGCCGCCGGGCTGGCTGCCGGCGTCTGGAAGGACCTGGATGCCCTGCGCCAGAACTGGGGCGTGGACCGCATCTTTGAACCGCAGTGGGATGAAGCGCGGCGGGAGGCCGGCTACAGAGGCTGGCTGCGGGCCGTGGAGCGCGCCCGGGGCTGGGCCCAACCATAATCACCAACGACACGAATCTACGGAAGGTTTAAGGCTTTCGTGCCATTCGTGATTCCGCCTTCATGAGATCACGAACCGCACAATCCTGCGAATTACACGAATACACCG
The DNA here is from genome assembly GCA_049969295.1 of Anaerolineae bacterium. Lineage (GTDB taxonomy): Bacteria > Chloroflexota > Anaerolineae > DTPP01 > DTPP01 > DAOTYM01. The sequence goes on from JBMFPD010000140.1 coordinate 3,351, forward strand.
TTCCTTGAGGCATTCGCGCCATTCGTGATTCCGAGGTAGGTATGGCAAGCGCGCGAGTCGTCATTGTGGGGGGAGGGATCACGGGCATCGCCACGGCCTACGACCTGGCACTGCGGGGCCTGTCAGTCGTGGTGCTGGAGCGGGGCGAGGTCGCTTCGGCCGCCAGCGGCCGCCACCACGGCCTCCTGCACTCCGGGGCCCGCTACGCCCTGACGGACCTGGAGTCGGCACGGGAGTGCATCCAAGAGAACAGGGTGCTGCGGCGCATCGCCCCAGGGACCTTTGAACTGAACGACGGTCTTTTCGTGGCCCTCACGGAGGAGGATCTGGCCCTCCAGGACGCCTTCCTGGAGGGGTGCGCCGCCGCGGGCATCCCCGCCAGGCCCCTCTCCCCCAGGGAGGCTCTCCGCCGCGAGCCCAACCTCAACCCCCGCCTGCTGGCCGCGGTGCAGGTCCCCGACGGCACCTGCGACGCCTGGCGGCTGGTGGCCCGCTTCCTGGCCAGCGCCCGGGCCGCCGGAGCCGAGGTGCAGCCCTACCACGAAGTGCTGTCCATCCTCGTGCAGGGAGGCCGGGTGACGGCCGTGGAGGTGCGGGACCACATCCACAACCGCACGTACCGCCTGGAGGCCGACCTGGTGGTGAACGCCGCTGGCCCCTGGGCCGGGAAAGTCGCGGCCATGGCGGGGGTGCAGGTCCCCGTGCGCCCCTCGCCGGGCGTCATGGTGGCGGTGGAGGGCCGCTTCACCCACATGGTGGTGAACCACCTCCACAAACCCGGGGATGGGGACATCATCGTCCCCCAACGCCTCTGCTCCCTCATCGGGACCACGGCCTGGTTCACCGAGGACCCGGACCGGGTGGAGATGCCCCGGGACCATGTGGAGGCGATGCTGCGGCTGGGGGCGGACCTCGTGCCGGCCGTGGCCCGGGCTCCTTTCAAGGCGGCCTGGTGGGCCGTGCGGCCACTGGTGGCCGCCTCCGACGCCGTGGACGACCGGGAGGTGAGCCGTACCTTCCGCTGCTTTGACCACCAGGCTCGGGACGGCCTGGCAGGGTTCATCTCCATCCTGGGGGGCAAGGCCATCACGGCCCGGGCCATGGCCGAGGCCACGGCCGATGCTGTCTGCGCCCAACTGGGCATTGAAGCCCCCTGCCGCACGGCCGACCTGACGCTCCTGCCCCATTACGCCTACGAGAGGCCGCTGGACGCGGTCCACAGCCCTTCATAAGCGGCTGGGCAGCCCTGCTCCCCGCCGAGCGCCCCACCCGTTGCCCCCTGCCTGGGGCGTGGAACCTGGCCCGGGGGCGAGCAGGGCGCACGGCCGTGCGCCCCTGCCAGAGGCGTACACCCCTACCCGGGCAGGCAGAGCACCTCAGCGGTGGGCAACCGTTGCGGCGGGGGCGCCGGAAGAGCGGTCATGGCCTTCCTGATGTTCAGAATTCCTTTTTCGGCCACTTCATCTACGACCGTGTCGTTCCCCGAGATCACTTTCTGCGCCAGTTGCGGGAGCTCATCCCCTAGAGATTCTAAGGGAAGAGCACCAGCTTTTGTCAAGAGCCACTCCGCCACCTGGTAACGATGTTCTGGCGCGCTGCGGAGCAGGGTTGACGGCACGGAGAGGGTGTGTTATGATACCTGTGCCGTCCTATGGCCCCTGCGCTCCGCTCCAGGGAGGGTAGCCCGCCGTGGCGCAGCAACCTGAGCCTACGCAGTACCATGCGACCATCAAGGAATGGCCCACCTCAGAGCGCCCTCGCGAACGCCTCCAGCACTACGGGGCCGAGGCCCTCTCCACGGCGGAACTCCTGGGCATCGTCCTGCGGGTGGGCCAGCGCGGCGAGACCGCTGTGGCCATGGCCCGGCGCCTCCTGGAGACCTATGGCGGCCTGCGGGGCCTGGCCCAGGCTTCCTTCGGCCAACTCTGCCAGGAACGGGGCCTCAGCACGGCCAAGGTGGCTCAGATCAAGGCCTGCCTGGAACTGGGTCGGCGCCTCCTGGCCACCGCGCCAGACGAACGCCTCCAGATCCGCTCCCCCGCCGACGTCGCCAACCTCCTCCTCGCTGAGATGAGCCTCCTGGAGCGGGAGGAGATGTGGGTCCTCCTCCTGGACACCCGCTACCGCCTCAAGGAGGTGGTCAAACTCTACGCCGGCTCCCTCAATGCCAGCGCCGTGCGCGTCGCGGAACTCTTCCGCGACGCCGTCCGCACCAACGCCGCTGCCATCCTGGTCACCCATAACCACCCCTCTGGCGACCCCACTCCTTCCCCCGAAGACATCCGCCTGACCGAGACGGTGGTCCAGGCCGGCAAACTCCTGGACATTGAGGTGCTGGACCACATCATCATCGGCCAGGGCCGGTACGTGAGCCTGAAGGAGCGCGGCCTGGGGTTCGGCTAGCGGGCCCCGGCCTTCCGTCGGGTGCGTTGGACACTGCGGCCCCCCGCCTCCCAAGCCACCAGCAAAACACGGGGCCTCCCTCCAAAGAAGCAAAAGGAGGTGCGAGATGCGCAGGTCGCTCAAAGTTCTGGCCATCGTGGTGGGTGTGCTGCTGCTCCTGGCCGTGGCCGTGGGCGGATGGGTCGCCTGGACGGTGCGCCTCCCCTGGCCGCAGACCCAGGGGGAGGTCCGCCTTCCGGGCCTCCAGGCCCCGGTCACCGTGATCCGGGACCGCTGGGGCATCCCCCACATCTACGCCAGCACTTCCCACGACCTCTTCATGGCCCAGGGGTTTGTGCACGCCCAGGACCGCTTCTGGCAGATGGAGTTCTGGCGCCGCATCGGGAGCGGCAGGCTCTCCGAAGTGCTGGGCAAGGCGGCCCTGGAGGACGACAAGTTCATCCGCACTGTGGGCTGGCACCGCACCGCGGCGCGCGAAGTGGAACTCCTGGACCCCGCATCGCGGGCGGCCCTGGAGGCCTACGCCGAAGGGGTGAACGCCTGCATCGCCCAGCACCAGGGCCGCTGGGGCCTGGAGTTCACCCTCCTGCGCCTCCAGGGGACAGCCTTCACGCCGGAGCCCTGGACGCCCTTGAACACCCTCACCTGGGCCAAGGTGATGGCCTGGGACCTGAGCGGCAACATGGATAGCGAACTCCTCCGCGCCCAGATCGCCGCCCGTCTGGGCCAGGGGGCCGTAGCGGATCTGCTCCCGCCTTATCCCGCGGACCGGCCGGTCATCGTCCCGCACCCCATCGCCCAGGCCGCTCTGGATGCGGTTCCCTCTCCTCGCGTGCTTCTGGAGGGGCTGGCCCTGGGGCGCGGGGCAGGCATCGGCAGCAACAACTGGGTGGTCTCTGGCTCCCGCACGGCCACCGGCATGCCCCTCCTGGCCAACGACCCCCATCTGGGCATCCAGATGCCGTCCATCTGGTACGAGATCGGGCTGCACTGCGAACCGTTGAGCGAGGCTTGTCCCTACAACGTGGTCGGGGCCTCCTTCGCCAGTGCGCCCGGGGTCATCATCGGCCACAACGACCGCATCGCCTGGGGTGTGACCAACCTGGGGCCCGACGTCCAGGACCTGTACATTGAAAAGGTCCATCCGGACAACCCCAACCTCTACGAGGTAGAGGGGACCTGGCAGGAGATGCAAATCGTGCGGGAGGAGATCAAGGTCGCCGGGGAAGAGGAGCCGGTCGTCGTCCTGGTGCGCCTGACGCGCCATGGCCCCATCATTAACGACGTGGTGGGCGGCCCGGAGAAGCCCTGGTCCTTCGGCTGGCAGCCTCTGGCCTTCCGCTGGACGGCTCTGGAACCTGGGAGCATCTTCCGCGCCGTCCTCCTCATAGATCAGGCCCGGAACTGGGATGAGTTCCGGGAGGCCCTGCGCTACTGGGACGTCCCCAGCCAGAACTTCGTCTACGCCGACGTGGACGGGAACATCGGCTACCAGGCCCCCGGCCGCATCCCCATCCGCAAGAACGGCGATGGCACCGTGCCCGTTCCGGGCTGGACCGGCGAATACGAGTGGACCGGCTACATCCCCTACGACGACCTGCCCCGCGCCTTCAACCCGCCGGAGGGCTTCATCGCCACCGCCAACCACGCTGTGGTGGGGCCGGACTACCCCTATTTCCTTTCGGCGGACTGGGACCGCGGCTACCGCGCCCAGCGCATCGTGGACCTCCTCACGGCCAAGGACCACCTGACCCTGGAGGATATGCAGGCCATCCAGGCCGACGTCCACCCCCTGCATGCCGAGGAGGTGCTTCCCCACCTCCTGGCCCTCTCCCCCGAGGACCCGCGCCTCCAGGAAGCCCTGCGCTTCCTGCGGACGTGGGATGGCCAGGCCCGCTGGGACAGTGTCGGAGCCACCATCCTGGAGGCGACGCTGGTCCACCTGGTGGAGGAGACCTTCGGCGACGAACTGGGGCCTCACCTCCTCACGGAGTACAGGAAGGCCGACACCGAGGTCAAGCAGGCCCTGGGCCTGCTCCTCACCCAGCCCAACGCTCCCTGGTTTGACGACATCCGCACGCCGGAACGGGAGACCCGCGACGAAATCCTGGAACGGGCCCTGGCCAAGGCCGTAGAGGACCTGACCAAGAGGCTGGGGAAGGACGTGGCCCGATGGCAGTGGGGCCGGGTGCACACGGCCCTCTTCCGCAACCAGAGCCTGGGGTCCTGCGGCATCGCACCCATTGAGGCCCTCTTCAACCGCGGGCCGGTGGAGACGCACGGCACGAGCGCCACGGTCAACAACGTCGGCTACAGCATGAACGACCCCTTCACGGTGCGGGTGGTGCCTTCGTACCGCCAGGTGGTGGACCTTTCGGACCTGACCCGGTCGGTCTCCATGCACACCACGGGCCAGTCCGGGCACCCCTACCACCGGCACTACGACGACTTCATTGACCTGTGGCGGAACGTCCAGTACCACCCCATGCTCTGGACCCGGGCCGACGTGGAGGCCCATGCCGAGGCGACGTTGCGCCTCCTGC
>JBMFPD010000141.1:0-8267 GCA_049969295.1 Anaerolineae bacterium
ACAGTCCCAGGCTAGCCGGTCGGGCCCCCTCACCCCCCGCTCCCGGCGGCCCCTTGCACGATCTTCACCCCCGCGCTGGCCCCGATGCGCGTCGCCCCAGCCTGGACCATGGCCCTGGCGTCCTCGTAGGTGCGGATGCCGCCCGCCGCCTTCACGCCCACCTCCGGGCCAACCACGCGGCGCATGAGCGCCACATCCTCCACCGTGGCCCCTCCAGGGCCGAAGCCGGTGGAGGTCTTGACGTAGTCGGCGCGGGCAGCCTTGGCCAGGGTGCAGGCTTTCACTTTCTCATCGTCGGTCAGGAGCGCGGCCTCAATGATGACCTTGACGATGGCCCCCCGCGGGTGGGCCACGTTGACCACGGCCCGGATGTCCTCCTCTACCCAAGCGTACTCACGGCTCTTGAGGGCCCCGATGTTGATGACCATGTCCAGTTCCTCGGCCCCCAGGGCGATGGCCCGCTCGCTCTCGTAGGCCTTCACCTCCGTCAGCGTGGCCCCCAGGGGGAAGCCGATGACGGTGCACACGGCGACCGGCGTTCCCCGCAGGAGTTCCGCCGCCAGTTCCACCCAGGTGGGGTTGATGCAGACGGCGGCGAAGCCGTACTCCCTGGCCTCCTGGCACAGTTGACGGATCTGGTCCTTGGTGGCGTCGGGCTTGAGGAGGGTGTGGTCAATCATGGCCGCGATCTCGGCCGCGGGCCGCCGCACGCCCAGGGAAGTGCTGATGCGGCTGGCCCCCGCAGCGAAGGCCGCGCTCACCCGCTCCGGGCAGGTGCTCAGGCACTGCCCGCTGCACGTGCTGCATTCGGAAGAGGTCCCCACCCCTGACCGCGCCAGGTGCGCCATCACCTCCTGGGTGATGAGGTCCACCAGGCGGTCAAAATCGGCCTGTGCGATGTTCATCCCTGCGCTCACCTCAGCCGTTCCTCCTCCCGCGCCTTAGCGCCGCAGGAAGCGCCGTTCAATCTCCATGATCTTCTCCACCCGGCGGGCGTGGCGCCCCCCGCCGAACTCGGTGGTGAGCCACGTGCGGACGATCTCCTTGGCCAACTCGGTGCCGATGAGACGGCCTCCCAGGGTGAGGACGTTGGCGTCGTTGTGCTCCCGGGAGTTCACTGCCGTGGAGACGTCGTAGCACATGGCCGCCCGCACGCCGGGGACCTTGTTGGCCGCCATGCAGGAGCCGATGCCCGCCCCATCCACCATGATGCCCCGCCAGGCCCGCCCCTCGGAGACCAACTTGGCCACAGCGTAGGCGAAGTCCGGGTAGTCCACGGAGGCCGGCGAGTCGGTCCCGCAGTCCAGGACCGTGTACCCCTGTTCTGTAAGGAACGCTTTGAGTACTTCCTTCAGTTCGAAGCCGCCGTGGTCCGCGCCCAGGGCCACCACGTTGCGCATCGCCTCGTCCACCGCAGCCCAGGCCATGGCGTAGGGGTCCAGGAGGCCGAACCAGGGGTTGATGCCGCACCCCAGGGCGATGCCCCGCCACCCCCTCGCCTCCAGGGGTTTGCAGACCGCGCCATCCGAAGGCCCTTCGCCCCGTCCCACCAAGGGCTTGACGACTGTGCCCCCCTGCACCTCATGGTCGTACCGCCGGATGACCGGCTCCTTGCTTGCCGTTTCGGGCCGGGCGAGGAGCCGGAGGAGCGTCGCCCCCAGGTCCGGGGCGTCGGGGAGGGGCGGCTCCGGATGGGGGGTGGGCTGCCAGCGAGCCGAAAGGTGCTTGCGGGGGAGGCCGCCGTGGAGGAAGTCCATCTCCAGGTCCGCCACGACCCGCCCCTGGTACCGCACGGTGAGACGGCGGTCCCCGGTGAAGCGGCCCAGGACCGTCCATTCCACGTCCAGGCCCCGGCAGATGGCCTGGAGGCGCTCCAGGCAGGCCGGGGGCACGGCCAGGACCATCCGCTCCTGGGCCTCGGAGAGCCAGATCTCCCAGGGGCGCAGGCCGGGGTACTTGAGGGGCACGTGGTGCAGTTCCACCTCCGCGCCGACCTCGCGGGCCATCTCGCCCACGGCGGAGGAAAGGCCCCCCGCGCCGCAGTCGGTGATGGCGTGGTAGAGGCCCTCGTCGCGGGCTCGGAGGACGGCCTCCATCACCGCCTTCTCCACGATGGGGTTGCCGATCTGGACCACGCTGCCCACCGTCTGGCCTGTGTCGTGGGCCAGGGCTGTGGAGGAGAAGGTCGCCCCGTGGAGGCCATCGCGTCCGGTCCGCCCTCCCAGCACGACCACCAGGTCGCCTGGCTCCGGGTGTCGGGGGTGAACCCCCCGGGGAGCCAGCCCCACACAGCCGCAGAAGACCAGGGGGTTCCCCACGTACCCCCGGTCGTAGAGGATGGCGCCGTTCACCGTGGGGATGCCCATCTTGTTGCCGTAGTCTTCAATGCCGGCCACCACGCCCTCCTCCACCCGGCGGGGGTGCAGGACGCCCGGAGGCAGGTCCTCGTCGGGGAGGTCGCGGGGGCCGAAGCAGAGGACGTCAGTGTTGGCGATGGGCCGGGCGGAGACGCCCAGGATGTCCCGCACCACACCCCCCACGCCCGTGTTGGCCCCGCCGAAGGGTTCCAGGGCCGAGGGGTGGTTGTGGGTCTCCACTTTGAAGGAGACGTCCCAGTCCTCGTCCAGGGCGAGGATGCCAGCGTTGTCCACGAAGGCGGAACGGACCCAGGGCCTGGCCGCTTCCTCCGTGGCCCGGCGGATGTAGGCCGCGAGGAGGCCGTCTATCTCCTCCTCGCCAGCCTGGGGGCCCAGGGTCCCATCGGGGAGGTGGCGGGGGAGACCCCCCTCCCAGGTGTAGCGGATGCGGGCCTTGAAGGTCTTGTGGGCGCAGTGCTCCGACCAGGTCTGGGCGAGGGTCTCCAGTTCCACGTCGGTGGGGTCCCGCCCCGCTGCCCTGAAGTGCGCCTGGATGGCCTGCAGTTCCTCCAGGCTCAGGGCAAGGACGCGTGCCTGGCTCAGGGCCAGGAGTTGGGAGGGGGCCATGTCCCGCAGGGGGATGACCTCCACCTCGTCGGATGGCCGGGCGGCGACCTCCAGGTGTGGGGCGAGTTCCCCCAGGGCGTAGGTCTGGATGACCGGGTTGTGGAGCAGCCCTTCGGCCAGGGCGACGACCTGCTCCCGGGAGAGGTCCCCCTGGAGTTCGTAGCGGGTACCGGTGGCTGCGGCCTCCAGCCCCGCCACGCCGATGCGCGCCGCCCCTTCCAGCAGGCGCTCGGCCACGGGATCGGCGACGCCGGGGTGCAGCATCACCTCCACGACCCAGGTGTCAGGTGAGGGCGGGGAGGGCTGCCCTCCGGCTTCCAGCAGCCGCCACCGGTAGCGCTGGCAGACCGGGTCGGCCAGGAGTTCCCGGGCGATGCGCTCCACGTCCTCTGGCGAGAGGCGGCCACGCAGAAAATAGAGGTCCACCACGGCTGCCTCCCGGACCGGGACGCGCACCCACCGGGCGGCCCGCTGCAGGAGTTGGGCCACGCGGCCATCCAGGTGGGGCTCCCGCCAGTGGATCTCCACTCGGTAGGTTGAGCGCATCAGGACAAGACCTGTCGTCCGAAATCCTCCGCCATCTGAGAGACAATGGCGCAGAGCGGTGCAAGTGTCCGGTCAACGCACGCGCGCCTTCGCGCGGGGGATTCGCAGGACGAAGCGAGTGCGAACCAGGGGACAAGGTTCCGGGGGGCTTGCCGTAGCCCGGTTCCATGATAGCATGGGGAGAAGGGGGTGTCAACCTTTGCCCCTGCTTTGGGAAGTGCAAGGGCTCCTTCTGGTACGGCAGACCGGAGGGCACGCCTCCTGGCATGCCCTCTGCGCCGGGAAGAGCGGTTATAGCCTTCCCTTTTGTAAAAACGAGACAGCCCTGCTCCTTCGGGGGCGCGGGGTCCTGTGCAGGGCAGACAGCCGCGCCTCCGGAGCCCTCGACTCGGCTGCACCTTTTGCTGGTGGCTGATGGCCTTGTGGTCCCATGCCGCGAGGTGAACCTCACCCTACCCTCGCTGCCTTCGGCGGGAGAGGTCGGTCTTCCCGCGTCCTCGGTCCACCAACACAAGATGCAACCGCAACGAGCCTTCCATAATCTTGGAAAGGGCTTTTTCAGGCTTGCGGGGTTCCTGCCTTCAGTTTCTCCCGCAGGCGCGCCAGCATGTCCTCCACCATGGTCGGGAGATCGTATTGGGGGGCCCAGCCCCAGTCCTCCCGCGCTGGCGTGTCGTCAATGCTGCGGGGCCAGGAATCGGCGATGGCCTGGCGGAAGTCGGGCTTGTAGTCCACGGTGAAGGTGGGGATGTGCTTGCGGATCTCCGCCGCCAGTTCCCCGGCCGAGAAACTCAGCGCCGCCACGTTGTAGTCGGCGTGGTAGCGCAGGCGGCTGAGGTCGGCTTCCATCAGCATGATGGTGGCCCGGATGCAGTCGGGCATGTACATCATGGGCAGGACGGTATCCTCCCGCACGAAGCAGGTGTAGTGGCCGTGCAGGATGGCATCGTAGAAGATGGCCACGGCGTAGTCCGTGGTGCCGCCTCCGGGGAAGGTCTCCGCGCTGATGATGCCCGGGTAGCGCAGGCCGCGCACGTCCAGCCCGTACTTGTGGAAGTAGTAGTTGCAGAGGAGTTCGCCCGCGACCTTGGTCACGCCGTAGATAGTGGTGGGCCGCAGCACGGTCTCCTGAGGCGTGTGTTCCCTGGGCGCTTCGGGGCCGAAGACGGCCATGGAACTGGGGCAGAAGAGGCGCACCATGTTCCGCTCCCGCGCCACCTCCAGGACGTTGTACAGCCCTCCCATGTTGACATGCCAGGCCAGTTGGGGGTTCTGCTCCCCCGTGGCCGAGAGGATAGCGGCCATGTGGTAGATGGTGTCCACCGCGTACCGGTCCACCACCCGCTCCAGCGACTCCCGCTGGGTGACATCCAGGAACTCAAAGGGGCCTGAGTCGCGCAGTTGGAGGCTGGGGGGCGTCCTGTGCCCTGCCGCCACCACGTTTTCCGCGCCGTACCGCTCCCGCAGGGCCAGGGTGAGTTCCGAGCCGATCTGACCAGCCGCGCCGGTGACGAGGATGCGCTTCATCTCTCTCGCAGCCATGGCGACCTCCTGTGGAGAACCTCTCTGGGTTGTGGGAAGGGGGCACGAAGCCTGCCTGGCGGAGTGGGCAACGCCTGGGGGGAAGCCCCTCCTGCCCGCCTCGGCGCGGTGCGCGCTCAGGCTTCCAGATGGCGAAGGGCACGGCCTGTGCTCTCCTTTGAGACAGCCTTCCATCGCCGGCTGGGAGACCGCCGGCTGGCGGGAGTATAGCACGTCCGCCTGGAGGCGTCAATTGCCAGGGATGCTCGCAGCATCCTTACGTCTGCGCAGCGGCCTTTCAGGCTCCTCTCCCCCGCGGGCGGCCTGTGGTGGCTGCTCTCTCTGGCCTTTGGCACGGACCCGTTGCCGTTCAGCCGAAGGTGAACAGGGCTGGGGAATGAAAGGACCAGAGGAATTGTAAGGAAATTGTAATCTTCCCTCCTTGACTCCCGACCTCGCCCCATGTATACTGGAAGTGCCCGAACAGGGCAAAGTGTCAAACTGTGTCCACGAAGGCTTCGTGTCTGGAACGTCCGAGCGGCCTGAGGTGAGGGCAAAGCCTGACTGTCTCCAGTCGCTCCGAGCAACCCGTCACACACCCTATCACCCTATCAATCTCCCCGTCAATACGACCTCGCGTTCTGAACAGCAGGCTGCCCCTGCGCAGGGGGCTTCCTCAAACCCGCCTATCGGGAAGACAGGCCGGGTGAGAGTGGAAGCCCAAGAGTTCCCCAGGGGTGGGGAAGGCAGGCTTGCTCTGCAGGCCTCAAGCGCGGAACAGGAGGTGGTGCGCTTTCCAAAAACCCGATCAGGCGGCAGACCGTGCGGAACAGAGCAGTTCGCCCCTAGTCCCAAAACCGAGGAGGGTAGAACCATGAAACGGTTGCTCGTTGCTTCCCTGGTCGCTGTGGTCGTGCTGGCGGCTCTGGCCAGCGTGGCCTCGGCCGGCTTTGACGAATTCGGCTACAACTACGGGGCCCGCATCTTTGTCGGCCCGGCCGATGGGGTGGACCGCGTGCTGGATGGCAAGGTCTGGGGCGACCCCACCTACGCCAACGACCACCTGGTGATGAAGTGGAGCAAGGGCTGGGATGCAGCCAGGTTCCAAGGGGCTCCTTGGGGTCCGGACGCCTGGACGACCAACGAATGGAACGGTCGGGTCCCGGGCGGAAGCGGCGAGGTGTGGCACTACAAGATCATCTGGGTAGGCCCAGAACTGGAGAACAGCCCCTACTGGCGGGAGGGCGGCTATCCCATCTGGGGTCAGTTTGAAGTCATCTTCGACCATGGGACCAGCCCAGACGGCCATTTCTGGTATGCCCACGCCAACCCCGCAGGGTTTGGGGTGCCCTGAGGTTGCCCTGACACGCCAGAAGCCCCCACCGCACCGCGGTGGGGGCTTCTGCTTCCGTCCATCCGTGCGCATCCACCTCACCCCTTGTCCCCTGCTGGGGGAGAGGTCTCAACGTCACCCCGTCAGTCCTGGTCGGGGCGCTTGGGCAGCGTGGGGGGCCTGTCCTTCAGGGCTGCCTGGGCCGCCGCCAGCCGGGCGATGGGCACCCGGTAGGGCGAGCAACTGACGTAGTTCAGCCCCAGTTTGTGGCAGAATTCAATGGAGGCGGGGTCGCCGCCGTGTTCGCCGCAGATGCCGATCTCCAGGTCGGGGCGGGTCTTGCGGCCCAGTTCCACGCACATGCGCATGAGCCTTCCCACGCCATCCGTGTCCAGGGAGGCGAAGGGGTCGTGGGGCAGGATGCCCATCTTCACGTAGTCCTGCAGGAACTTGCCCTGAGCATCGTCCCGGGAGTAGCCGAAGGTCATCTGGGTCAGGTCGTTGGTGCCGAAGGAGAAGAACTGGGCGTACTGGGCGATCTCGTCGGCTGTGACTGCCGCCCGCGGGACTTCAATCATGGTCCCGAACTTGTAGGAGATCTCAATCCCCTCCTCGGCCATCACCTGCTTGGCCACCTTCTCCAGTTTTTCCCGTTCCTTCTTGAGTTCGTTGACGTGGCCCACCAGGGGGATCATCACCTCTGGATGGACCTTGATCCCCTTCTTGGCCTGGCGGCAGGCCGCCTGGAAGATGGCCCGCACCTGCATCTCGGTGACGCCGGGGTACATGAGGCCCACGCGACAGCCCCGCAGGCCCATCATGGGGTTGACCTCCCAGAGGCTGTTCACCACGCTCAGGAGGTACTCCTTCTCCTTCAGTTCCTCGGGGTTCTCGCCCGTAGCCCGCAGGCGGGTCACTTCCTCAATCAGTTCCTCCCGCGGCGGCAGGAACTCGTGCATGGGCGGGTCAATGAGGCGGATGATCACCGGGCAGCCATCCATGACCTCGAAGATGCCCTCAAAGTCCTCCCGCTGGAAGGGGAGCAGTTTCTCCAGGGCCTCCCGGTAGGCCTTGACCGCCGGGTTGGCCGCCGCCTCGGCTTCCAGTTTCTCCAGTTCCTGCTCGAGGGCCGGGTCGTCCGGGTTGGCTTCCACCTTCTCCCGCAGGTCCCGCAGGCGCCGCTCAATGGGGGCCGCCTCGCCGGAGCGGAGGATCATCTCCACCACGATGGGGCGCCGCTCTTCCTCAAAGAACATGTGCTCCGTGCGGCACAGGCCGATCCCCTCGGCGCCGAAGGCGCGGGCCTTGGCCGCATCCCTGGGGTAGTCGGCATTGGTCCAGACCCCCAGCCGCCGCACCTCGTCGGCCCAGGTCAGGAGTTGCCGCAGGTCCTCGTCCTTCTCCACGTCCACCTCCACCGTGGGGATGATGCCGGCGAAGACCTCGCCCGTCATCCCGTCAATGGAGATGTAGTCACCCTCCTTGATGGTGCGGCCATTCACGGAGAAGGAACGGGTCTCCAGGTTGATCTTGATGGCCTCACAGCCGGCCACGCAGGGCTTGCCCCAGGCGCGGGCCACCACCGCGGCGTGAGAGGTCATGCCGCCGTGCTGGGTGAGGATGCCCTCCGCGGCGATCATGCCGTGGACGTCGTCCGGGTTCGTCTCCGGCCGCACCAGGACCACCTTCGCGCCGTTCTGGGACATCTCCACGGCCCGGTCCGCGTCAAAGACGGCGATGCCCACGGCCGCGCCCGGCGAAGCGTTGAGGCCCTTGGCCAGGAGGTCCCCCCGGGCGATGGCCTCTTCCTTCGCCTTGGGGTCAAAGGCGGGGTGGAGCAAGAGGTCCAACTGGGCCGGGGTCACGCGCAGGAGAGCCTCTTC
>JBMFPD010000142.1:0-8215 GCA_049969295.1 Anaerolineae bacterium
GTGCAACTGGACGAGGTACACCCCCGGCCGCCCCGGGGGATAGGCCTCCAGACGCAGGCCCGGTGGGAGCGCAGGCTCCCCGGCCAGGGGGTCAAAGGTGAACCCCTTCAGGCGGATGAGGGGGCCCGTTCCATCCGAAGCTGTGGGCGCGGGCCCCCAGGCCCCCAGGGACGGCACCGCGGCCAGGATCAGGGCCAGGACCACCCCCACAAGGAGGGCCACCCCCCGCCACTGGCCCCGCAGCCCGACCCGCTCCTGTTCCACCGTCCCCCTGAGCCGCTCTGCCATCCGCCCCTCACTGCACCGCAATGAGGACTTTCAGCACGCCCGACCTCCCGGCCACCTCCAGGGCCTGGATCCCCTCCTCCAGGGGGAAGATGTGGCTTACCAGGCGGTCCACCTCCACCAGGCCCCGTTCCAGGAGGCGCAGCGCCGCCCCGAAGGGCCCGCACCGGGAGCCCACGAGGGTTACCTCGTCCACCACCAGGGAGGATAGGTCCGCCTCCACCCGCCCAGCGTAGGTGCTCTTCAGGACCAGGGTGCCCCGCGGCCGCAGGAGGGAGCGGGCCCGGGCAAAGCCCCTGGGGTTCCCCGTGCACTCCACCACCACATCGGCCAGGGCCGGCAGATCGTCTTCCTCCAGCCAGGTGCGCACGCCCCACCGCGCCGCCAGGGCCAGGTGCTCCGGGTGGTGGCCCACCAGCCCCAGGTCGCACCCGGTGAGGCGCAGGACCTGGACGACAAGCAACCCCAACTTCCCATCCCCCAGGACTACCACCCGGTCCCGCGGGCGGATGTGCACCTGTTCCAGGACTTCCAGGGCCGCGGCCAGGGGCTCCACGAAGACGGCGCGCTCGTCGGGCACGGAAGGGGGCACCCGGTGCAGGTTGCGGAGGGGCAACACGAGCCGCTCGGCGAAGACCCCGTCGTGGCCGCGGATGCCCAGGACCTTCCTCTGGAGGCAGTGGCTCGGCAGCCCCCTCTGGCAGAGGGCGCATTCCCCACAGGAGATGTTGATCTCCCCCACCACCCGCTGGCCCACCCAGGAGGCCTCCTCACAGGCCTCCACCACCCCCACAAACTCATGGCCCAGGATGCCCGTGAAGTCCGCGTACCCGCGGAGGACCTCCAGGTCGGTGTTGCAGACCCCAGCCATGCGCACGCGGACCAGCGCCTCGCCGGGCGCGGGCAGAGGATCGGGGTAGCGCTGGACGTAACGGAGCCGCTCGCCGTCGTAGTAGAGAGCCTTCATCGCCGCAACTCTCAAGGGTGAGGCTCAGAAGCCCTTTTCTCTATCCGTTTAGACGGAGCACGCGCTGGGGGGATACGCAGGGTTCCTTCATGAACGCCTACCGGTGGCCCACCACCACGCCACGGCCGCGTTCCAGGAGGACCTGCTCTATGCAGAGGGGCAGGCCCTGCAGCCAGAGGTCCAGGGAACGGGCCACCTCGTCCTCCAGTTGCTGGCGAAGGAACTCAGGGGCCGGCAGCCCGCCGATGCGGAGTTCCCGGACCTTCACCCTCGGCGTGCACCCCTGGACCGTGATCTCGGCCAGGACCTGGTAGCGTCCTCGCAAGAACCCGACCTTGGCTTCCCCGCTCACGTAGACCCCCTCGGGCCGGAGTTCCACCGTCACGGGGTCCATGTGGACTTCCTGCTCGGCCTTGGCGATCTCTGCCAGGTACGCCAGGTCCCGGTTCAGGGTCTCCTCCCGCACGACAACCCTCACGGGCCGGCCTGCGGGCGAGGTGAGGAGCGCATCCAGCACGCCCGAGGCCCCGAAGAGGGAGAAATCCTCCACGAGGAGCGGGGGTTGTCCGCCGCCCTGCGGCTGGGGGACAGCGGTTGGCACAGGCGTGGACGGGATGCCCGGAGGCCCCTGCGGGGGAACCGGTCGCCCGGCCGCGGGGGTGAAAGCAGGGGATGCCCGGCCCCCTGGGGTGAGCGCCCTCGGGAGGACCGTGGCCGCAGGGGGCGAGGCCACCGGCACTGGCGGCAGCCCGAGTTCCACCTTCGGGCGCGTCCACCACCACGCCAGGGCCGCCGTGCTCAGGCAGAGGCCCAGCCCCACCACGATGAGCAGGCCCGCAACGAAAGGGCCCCAGTTCTTCTCAGGTCTCGGCTCCACCCCTTCCCTCCCAGGCCGCGCGAGATGAAGTCGCTTATTGGACGTTGCCCCCAGGCTTCCAGTTCCGCTCGCGCCCGGGGGAAGCACCCCCGGTGTTGTGTGGAGAGGCGTCCTGTGCTAGAATGGCCCGTGCAACCCCTGTCTCCGAAAAGGGCACAGGCATGTCTCTCTCCAAAACCTGGTCCGTGATCCGCAAGGAAGTGCTGCACATCGTGCGGGACCGGCGGACCCTTTTCCTGGTCACCTTCACGCCGGCCTTCCTCCTTTTCCTCCTGGCCTACGTCTTTTCTTTTGACGTGGAGACCTTCCGGGTGGCCCTCTTTGACCAGGACCAGACCCCCCTCTCCCGCCGCTACGTGGCCTTCCTGACGAGCGACGGGATGGTGGACGTGGTGGCCACAGTGCGGAGTTATGGGGAGGGGGAGGACCTCCTCCTGGCCTCGCGCGTCTACGCGCTCCTCGTCATCCCGCCGGGGTTCGAGAGGCGCTTGCAGAGGGGCGAGGAGGCCCAGGTGGAGGTCCTTCTGGACGGCGCGGACCCCAACAGCGCCCTCCAGACCTTGAGCCAGGTCCAGGCCCGCAGCGCGGCCTTCTCCCAGTCCCTCCTGGTCCAGGCCAGGGGGGGCGCAGCCGCGGTCCGCCTGCCCCGCTTGGAGGAGCGGACCCGCATCTGGTACAACCCGGCTCTGCGCATCCTGTACAGCATGGTGCCCGGGCTCATCGCCGTGGTGATGGCCATGCCCAGCCTCTCCATCTCGCTGGCCATCACCCGGGAGAAGGAACACGGCACGCTGGAAGCCCTCATCTCCACCCCCCTCCGCAAGGCGGAACTCCTGGTGGGCAAACTCCTGCCGTACCTGGTGAGCGGCCTCATCAGCCTCATCCTCACGGCGGCGGTGGCCATCGTCTGGTTCCGGGTCCCCTTCCGGGGGAACTTCGGCCTTTTCCTCCTCCTGGGGATGGACTTCCTCTTCGGCAGCCTGGCCCTGAGCCTCTTCCTTTCCAACTTCATCGGCAGCCAGGGCGCGGCCATGATCGCTAACTTCCTCATCTTCTTCATCCCCAGTTTCTTCCTCACCGGCCTCTTTGACCCCATTGACACCCAGAACGCAGGGGCTGTGGTCCGTTCCTACGCCCTGCCGGCAACCCACTTTGTGGCCATCAGCCGCGCCCTGTTCCTCAAAGGGGCGGGGCTGGCGGACGTGGGCCAGGCCGCGGCCATCCTGCTGGGGATGGGGGTTGGCTTCCTGACGCTGGCTATCCTTTCCTTCCGCAAGCGGATGGGGTAGGAAGCAGCCATGTGGGATCGGATTCGGGCGTTGGCAGGCAAGGAGTTCCTCCACTGGCGGCGGGACCGTCTGCTCACCCCTTTCATTTTCTTTGGCCCCTTGCTCCTCCTGGTGCTGGTGGCCGGGGCGGTCTCCACGGAGACGGACCACCTGCCCATGGCCGTCCTGGACCGGGATGGGAGCCGCCTGAGCCGGCGGATGGTGGAAGGGTTCCGCAACGCTCAGGTCCTGGAGCCGCGCTACACAGTGGAGCGGGAAGAGGAACTGGCAGCCCTGCTGGACGAGGGGAGGGCCTATGTGGGGGTGGTCATCCCGGCCGGGTTCCAGCGGGACGTCCTGGCTGGGCGGGAGCCGGTCCCGGTGCAGTTCCTGGTGGACGGGACCAACGCCATCGTCGCCTTCCGGCTCCGGACGACCATTTCGGGCGTGGTGGCGCAAGTGCAGGAGGACCTGTGGGCCGAGAACGGGGCCTTCACCGGGGGCATGGTCCCTCGGATTGAGGTCCGCCGCCATGCGCACTGGAACGAGAACCTGGAGATCGGCTACCGGGCCATCCCGGCCCAGTTGGGCCTCATCGTCTACATCGTCACCATGCTGGTCTCGGCCCTGGGGATCGCCCGGGAGAGGGAACTGGGCACGCTGGAGCAACTGATGATCGCCCCACTGACGCGCCTGGAACTCTACGTGGGGAAGGCCATCCCCGCGGTGGTCATCGGCCTGGTGGACTTCCTAGCGATGCTGGCCATCGTGCGGTACCACTACGGCATCCCATTGCGGGGAGGGCTGGGCGCGCTCCTGGGGGTGACGGCCCTGTTCATCCTGGTGGAACTGGGGATGGGGATGGCCATCTCGGCGGTGAGCCGCAGCCAGCAGCAGGCGCTCCTCTTCGTCTTCCTGGTGGGCGTGCTGGACATGGCCTTCAGCGGCTACCTGGTGGCGGTGGAGAACATGCCGCCGGCCCTGGGGTTCCTCTCTAACTTCTTCCCCCTGCGGCACTACCTTTCCCTGGTGCGGGACATCATGATCAAGGGGGCACCGCTCTCGGTGCTGGCGGAACGCATCGGCATCCTCCTGGGGCTGGGGCTCGTGATCCTCGCGGGTGCGCTGCGCACTCTGCGCCAGCGGCTGGACTGAGGGGGCGGGGGCGCGGCCGCGCTGGAGCGCAGTTGCCCTTGAGAGGCTCCTGCCATATAATGGCCGCTGGGCGGACGCTAGGGTCTCAAGGCTGTACGCTTGCGTGTTCGGTCGCTCCGAAGGGGGTGGCTCAACATGAAAGTCAAACTTGTGGACAACCTGTCCGTGAGGCTCCTTGAGGAGCTCTCCCCGGTAATAGCCCAATCCAAGGATTGCAGGATTGCCGTGGCGTTCGTGTCCACCGGGGGGCTTGATCTGCTTGCATCCGATTTCCAACGATGCCTGGAAAGAGACGGCCACATGGAGTTCCTTGTGGGGCTTGACCTCTCCACAACGGACCCCCAGGCATTGTGGACCCTGTACCAGATGTCGCAGGCCAACCCCAATGTCTCCTTCTACTGCTTCGGCAGGCTTGAGTCAGGGGCTATATATCACCCTAAACTCTACATCGCAGGCTCAGATGCGACAACGGCCATGATCGTCGGCTCCTCCAACCTTACTGAAGGCGGACTCAAAGAGAACGTGGAAGTGAACGTCTTAATGGAGGCCGACACAGGTGAAGAAATCGTTTCAGATGTCTACAGCGTCTACAACAAACTCAAGTTTCATCCTCACCGCGTGATACCCGATCAAGAATTCCTCTCCCTCTATCAAGAGATGTATTCCCTGAGAAGGGATTGGGAAAAATCTTCCGAGCGAGACACCCGGCTCAAGAGGGCCAAGTCTCGCTTCATGGAGAAGGCGGCTTCGCTGAAGCATCCAATCCCGACAGACAAGGACCTATTTGGATGGCAGAAACTGGTCTTTGAGAGGCTGCCCGAGGGTCCATTCAGAACAAACGACCTGTACAAGTTTGAGGAGGAGTTGAGAGCCCATTACCCGGCGAACAGGAATATCAGAGCCAAGATCAGGCAGATCCTCCAGCAACTGAGGGATATGGGGCTTGTGAGGCACGTGCGCACGGGGGTCTGGATCAGAGAGGGTGATATCCGTAAAGGAAGTGTTGGATAAGATACTGGATCGGATTGCTGAAGCGCGGGGCCATCAAGAGCGTGCTCCTGAACATGGGGCGCGGGCGTGGCGAATTAGAGGCAAATTCGCCGACATCGTTTATTGGGATATGGGCGACGGATGGTGTGACATCATCCGTGTGATCCCCCAAAGGGGGCACGAGGAGTGGCTGCAGAAGTTCTACGATGAGGTTGAAGCGGGGGCGTGCTGGGGCCAGGCCTCAACATGCCCCCTCGTGCACAGGCCCAGCGCGCCTGCCCTCTAGAACGGGGTCCGACTCCTCCAGCACAACACGGGTGGGTGTCTCCTTTGCCGCTGAGGTCGGCCCAGGCCGGTTTGACGTAAACAACCTTAAAACCCCGACAGGCCCCCCGATTTAACGTTAGGGGTGCGGTTTGGCCCTTCCCTGGGCCACAGGTTGGGGCAGCACTCTCCCCCTCCCCTAGATATTGTGGTCGTGCTCCGCAGGGGCCCCTTCCATCCAGGCCCTGCAGGGGCAGGGACGGCCCTCCGAAGCCTTGCCTCCGGCCCCGCTCTTGTGGTACACTGACGGTGGTTCTGAGGCAATGGGTCCCTGGGGGAGGGCCCGTCCCCAAAGGGCAATCCCCCTCCTGCAAGAGACTGCCACGGCGCAACGCACGGCGACCCGAGAGATAGGACCCCCTTCCTGGGCAGGGCTCGACCCATCTTCGCCTCTCCCGAACCGATCGCTGCCTTCCGACAACCAGAGTGGTTTCGCCTCCTCTGGCGCGCAGGCCCTGGGTGCCTGGGGTTTGCCTGTCGTTGTGCCCGGCCTTTTCCGACCGACTTGCCTTCTTGATGCCCACGACGCGGAGAGGGACATGCATCTCAAGGGACCCCAGTCCGCCACATGGTGGAGAAGGTAACCATGGTGGGTGGCACGGAACTCAGCCCCGAAGAAGCCTGGACGGCGGCTCTGGGCGAACTGCAAGTGCTCATGACGCCAGCGACCTTCAACACCTGGCTGCGGGATTGTCACCTGCTGGCGTACGAGGACGGGACCTTCATCCTGGGGGTCCCCAACGGCTTCGCCAGGGACTGGCTGGACAACCGCCTCCGCTCCACCATCACCCGCACCCTGACTGGCATCATGGGTCGCTCGGTGGAGGTGCGGTTTGTGGTCCACCAGACCAAGGGACGCCAGCAGACGTGGGTCCCCGTGGCCGCGCCCCTGCCCCCCGAAGAGGCACAGGCAGGGGCAGGGAACGGCTTCGAGGGGAGCGTCCTCAACCCCCGCTACACGTTTGAGAACTTCATCGTGGGGGAGAGCAACCGGCTGGCCCACGCCGCGGCCCTGGCCGTGGCCGACCGGCCCGGGGAGGCCTACAACCCCCTCTTCCTCTACGGCGGAGTAGGGCTCGGCAAGACGCACCTCCTCCAGGCCGTCGGGCACCGCTGCTGTCAGCAAGGGCTGCACGTCGTCTACGTCACCTCGGAGGCTTTCACCAACGACCTCATCGCCGCCATCCGCACCCAGAGCACCGACGCCTTCCGGGACAAGTACCGCCAGGCTGACGTCCTCCTGATTGACGACATCCAGTTCATCGCTGGCAAGGAACGGACGCAGGAGGAATTCTTCCACACCTTCAACGCCCTGCACGCGGCCAACCGCCAGGTGGTCCTCACCAGCGACCGCTCGCCCAAAGCCCTGCTCACCTTGGAAAGCCGCCTCCGCTCCCGGTTTGAAGGGGGGCTCGTAGCCGACATCCAGCCACCGGACCTGGAGACCCGCCTGGCCATCCTCCGGGCCAAGGCCGAGGGGCAGCCCGTCCCCGTGCCCGTGGAAGTGCTGGAGTACATCGCCCACAACATCCTGACCAACATCCGGGAACTGGAAGGGGCTTTGAACCGGGTGGTGGCCTATGGGCGGACCCTCGGCCGTCCGCTGACGCTGGACCTGGCCGTCCGGGCCCTGGAGGGGGTGTTGCCAGCCGCCGAACTGCCGAGCCCGCCGGAGATCATGCGCCTGGTGGCCGAGTACTACGGGCTCCCTCTGGAGAAGGTGACCGGACCGGGGCGCAGCAAGGAGGTGGCCCTGGCCCGGCAGATGGTGATGTTCGTGATGCGGGAGGAGGCCCAGCTCCCCCTCCAGCAGATCGGGCAAGCCCTGGGTGGCCGCGACCACACCACGGTGCGCCACGGGTGCGAGAAGATCCGCAACCTGGTGGAGACAGACCCTCAGGTGCGGCGGGACTGGATCGCCATCCGGGAGCGCCTCTACACCAACGGCCGGCGGTAGGCGCGGCCCCCCCACGTCCTGGCCCCCCTCGCCCCAGCCGCTTGCGACACCCCCTTCCTTCCCCCTGTGCGGGTGAGGAAAGGGGGCTGGACCGCAGCGATCCTTCGTAGGGGCAGGCCCCCGTGCCTGCCCTGTCATCGGATTTCGGGAGCGGCTTGCAAGGATGCAGGGTGCGTGGCGGGCACTGGCCTGGCGTGCCGCAGCGTCGCAGGGCCCTCTGCGTGTCCTCAGGAGGAGTTGCGTCAATGCATGTCATCATCAAGGGCCTGCGCATCCTGTGGGAACGGCTGACCCAGCAGGGGCTGTGGACCACAGCCCTGTGGGCGGCGGACCACCTGTGGCGGCGCATTGTCGGCGCACCGCTGCGCCGGGTGAGCCAGATCACCCCCTAC
>JBMFPD010000143.1:0-8190 GCA_049969295.1 Anaerolineae bacterium
CCCCCACGGTGGAACTGGTGCCGCGTCCGGTGGAGCGCATGGTCACCATCCCTGCTGGGGAGTTCCTCATGGGCGCGGACGACAAAGAGGACGACGAGCGCCCCTCGCACACTGTCTTCGTGGATACGTTTGAGATAGATATCTACGAGGTGACCAACGAGGAGTTCGCCTTCTTTGTAGAGCAGACCGGCTACGTGACCGAAGCGGAACAGGCCGGCGAGCCAGAGACCTGGCGCACCTATTTCACCGAGGGCAGAGAGCGTCACCCGGTGGTCAAGGTCACCTGGGCCGATGCGGAGGCCTACTGCCGCTGGGTGGGGAAGCGCCTCCCTACCGAAGCCGAGTGGGAGAAGGCCGCCCGCGGCACTGACGGCCGCATCTACCCCTGGGGCAACGACTGGGACCCGGTCAAGGCCAACAGCCGCGAGAGCGGCTACCGCGGGACCCTGGTCGTGGGGAGCCTGCCCGATGGCGCCAGCCCCTACGGCGTGATGGACATGGCCGGCAACGTCTGGGAGTGGACCGCCGACTGGTACCAGGCCTACCCCGGGAGCAACATCACCTCCCCCTATTTCGGCGAGCAGTACCGGGTGACCCGCGGGGGAGGCTGGTTCAGCGAGGCTGCCCACCTGCGGACCGCCAACCGGTCGGCCACGGCGCCGGAGGCCCGCAACGACGACCTGGGCTTCCGCTGCGTGCGGTAACGCCCCCTGGCAGAGGCCGGACACCCGGTGCTGGACCACAGGGTTTTCAACGAAGCGGCCGCGACCCCCTCCCTCAGCCCCCCGCAGCGCGGGGAGGGAGCCCAAGGGGTTGGAGACAAGGGGGTAGGGGCAGGCGTTTGCAGTGGCCCGCGGAGCGCAAGCGGAGTGGGGGCGGCACTGGCGTTGCCGCACCACGAACAACGCTCTGTGGTGCAGCGCTAGAAAGGAGGGATGTGGAAGGACGGAGACGGGAAACCTCTCTACTGGTTGGCCGTTCGGCAGATGGTCCAAGCGCACGAGGCAGAAGGAGGCGATGTGAGATGGCCCGTTGGAAAGCACTGAGCGCAGTTGTGGTCCTGGCCCTCCTGTTCACGGCCGTGGCCGGCGCCGTCTCGGCCGCGCCCGCGGCGCAGGAGCGCATCTACACCGTCCAGAAGGATGACAACCTCTGGCGGCTGGCCGAGAAGTACCTGGGGAACGGCGCAGCCTACCCCGCCATTGTGGCGGCCACCAACGCCAAGCACGCCGAAGACAAGACCTTCGCCTACATTGAGAACCCCAGCCTCATCCACCCCGGCTGGAAACTCCTCATCCCTGCTCCGGAGGATGCGGCCCGCCTGGTGGCGGAGTACCGGGCGGCCACCACGCCCAAGCGGGGTGGCACCATCGTGGTGGGGCTGCGGGGGCCCGTGCTGACCCTGGACCCGGCCGACTACCGCGACCGCATCACCGAGACCGTCCTGCGCAACATGTTTGACGGCCTGGTCACCCGCACCGTCAACAACGAGGTGGTGCTGGAACTGGCCGAGTCGGCCCAGTTGATCGACCCTACCACCTGGGAGTTCAAACTCAAGAAGGGCGTCACCTTCCACAACGGCGAGGCCCTCACGGCGGAGGACGTGAAGTTCACCTTTGACCGCATCATCACCGAGGGCGGCATTGAGTACCCCGAGAAGCACACCGCTGCCCGCAAGGGACTCATCGCCCCGCTCCAGAGCGTGGAGATCGTGGACGACTACACCGTCCGCTTCCACCTCTCTTCGCCGTGGCCGGTCTTCATGCAGATGCTGGTCCACCAGCAGATCGTGCCCAAGGACTACTTTGAGCAGGTGGGCACGAAGGGCTTCATTGAGCACCCCATCGGCGCCGGCCCCTTCAAGTTCGTGGAGGGGAACCTGAGCGAGCAGATCGTCCTGGAGCGGTATGAGAACTACTACGGCGGCGCGGATGCCCTGCCGCCCGTCGGCCCGGCCTTCGTGGACCGCGTCATCTTCAAGATCCTGCCGGAGGATGCCACCCGCGTGGCCGCCCTGCAGGCTGGCGAGGTCAACATCATCCAGTCCGTCCCGGCCCACATGATCCCGGTCCTGCAGGAAGACCCCAACGTGGTGGTCAAGACCTGCGGCGGCACGCGGCCCCACTTCATGGAGGTCAACGTCAGGCAGGCCCCGCTGAACGACGTGCGGGTCCGCAAGGCCCTGAACTACGCCGTGGACGTCCGGACCATCATTGACAAACTCTACGGCGGCCGCGCCACCCCTCTGGCCGGGCCTCTCTCGCCCTTCAACAACTTCGTGGACAAGACCCTGAAGCCCTACGGCTACGACCCGGCCAAGGCCAAGGCCCTCCTGGCGGAAGCGGGGTACGCCGGCGGCTTCTCCCTGGTCATTGATGTGGATGCAACCTCCAAGGACCTGGCGGAGGCCATCGCCGGGCAGTTGCGCAACGTCGGCATCGATGCCAGCGTCCGCGTGTGGGACTGGGCGGTGCTGCGCCCCCTGCTCCTGGCAGGCGAGCGCCAGGCCACCGTCTCCTCCTGGGGCGACTCGGCCTTTGACCCCGTGGGCTTCCTGGAGGCCAAGTTCCACACCTACGTGGAAGGCTCCACCTACGGGCGCGGCAACTACTCCGGGTACTCCAACCCGCGGGTGGACGAACTGATCAAAGCCGGCGAGGTGGAGACGGATGTGGCCAAGCGGCACGAAATCTACAACGAGGCCCAGCGCATCATCTGGGACGAGGCCCCCGCCGTCTTCCTCTTCGTGCCGCAGGAGGTGGAGGCCTGCACGGCCAACGTCATGAACTGGCAGCCCAGCCCCGACAGCCGCATCAACCTCCACGACGTCTGGCTGAAGTGACGCGCTCCTAGCACCGAGGGGGCAGACGGGCCTGGAGCCCGCCGGGCCCTCTGCCCCCTCTGCCGGAAGGGAAACCTCTCCCCATCCCCACAACCTCCTTCTCCTCTCCGGCTCGGAGAGGAGAAGGGGGCCAGGGGTAGGGGTGAGACAGGTAGGTCAGGACTGAGTCAGGGAGAAGGGAACGTGCGTGCCGTCAAGGTTCTGGAGCGGATCCTCATCACCATCCCCATCATGCTGGGGGTGGCGACCATCGTCTTCCTCTTCATGCGCCTCACCCCGGGCGACCCGGTGGACATCATGATGGGGGAGGCCGGCTTCGTCTCCGAGGGGGAGATTGAGAACCTGCGCCGCGAGTTCCACCTGGACAAACCCCTCTGGCAGCAATGGCTCCTTTTCGTCGGGGGGGCCCTCCGCGGCGACCTGGGGAACTCCTACACCCAGAAGCAGCCTGTGGCCGCCCTCATCGCCGAGCGGCTCCCGGCCACCGTGGAACTGGCCCTCGGGGCCCTCATCTTCGGTCTGGTCATCGCCGTGCCCATCGGCATCCTCTCCGCGGTCCGTCAGTACTCCCTTATAGACCGCCTGAGCATGGCGGGGGCCTTTGTGGGCATCTCCCTGCCTGCTTTCTGGCTCGGCATCATGGCCATCCTCATCTTTTCGGTCAAATTGAAATGGCTGCCGGTGGCCGGCCGCATTGACTACAACGCCGGCCTGAAGGTCGTCACCGGCTTCTACATTTTGGATAGCCTCCTGACGGGGAACACGGCGGCCCTCGTCAGTTCGCTCAGGCACCTGGTGCTCCCGTCCGCCAGCCTGGGCGCGGCCATGGCGGCCATCGTGGCCCGCGTGCTGCGTTCCAGCATGGTGGAGGTCCTCCGGCAGGACTACGTGACGCTGGCCCGGGCCAAGGGCCAGCACGAGTTCTGGGTGGTCATGCGCCACGCCCTGCGCAACGCGCTGATCCCCACCGTGACGGTCGTCGGCCTGCAGATCGGGGTGCTCCTGGGCGGCAACATGATCGTGGAGACAGTCTTCGGCTGGCCCGGCCTGGGGAGGCTGGCGGTCTCGGCCATCTACGCCCGGGATTTCCCCCTCGTGCAGGGGGTGGTGATGGTCTACGCCTTCACCTACGTCGCCGCCAACCTGCTGGTGGACATCCTCTACACCTACCTGAACCCCAAGATCACCTTCTGAGAGGGGGAAGACGTGCAAGGAGCCGTACCCGCGACAGGGTTTGCAGCTTTCCGATATGTCTGGGGCATCCGCCTGCGGCTGTGGGGGCAGGGGCTCCGGGAGTTCCTCTGGCAACTGAGCCGGCACCCCACGGCCGTGCTGGGGCTGGCGGTTGTGGTTGTGTACGCCCTGGGGGCCATCTTCGCCGACCGCATCGTCCCCCACAACCCCCTGCTGGGGGACCTGAGCCTGCGACTCCTTCCCCCGGCCTGGGAGAAGGGCGGGGACCCGAGGTTCCTCCTGGGCACGGACCTCCAGGGGCGGGACCTCCTCTCCCGTATCATCTACGGGGCACGTATCTCCCTCCTGGTGGGGATCGTGACGGTGGTCATCGCCGCTACCGTGGGGGTGGTCCTCGGGACGGTCACCGGCTACTACCGGGGCTGGCTGGACGACGTCATCTCGCGCCTGGCGGACCTCCTCATGGCCTTCCCCCTCCTCATCTTCGCCATTGGCGTGATGGCCATGATGGGGCCGGGCTTCCGCAACCTGATCCTGGCCCTCACCTTCAAGTCCTGGGTGGAGTTCTTCCGCCTGGTGCGGGGCGAGATGCTTTCGGAGAAGACCAAAGAGTACGTGGAGGCGGCCAAGGCCGTGGGGCAGTCGGACTTCGCCATCATCGCCAGCGAGATGCTCCCGAACATCTTCCACTCGGTGATGGTCCTGGCCACCCTGCGCCTGGGGGAGATGATCATCGCCGAGGCCTCCCTCAGTTTCCTGGGGCTGGGCATCCAGCCCCCCACGCCGGCCTGGGGGTCCATGGTCTCCGACGGGCGCTCCTACCTGACCACCGCCTGGTGGGTCTCCACCCTGCCCGGCCTGGCCATCCTGTTCCTTGTCCTTTCCATCAACTTGTTCGGCGAGGGCCTGCGGGACATCCTGGACCCGCGCCTCAAGGTTGAGTGAGCGACATGGCAGACAGGGCGACGACCAGAGAAGAGACACCCGCTGCCTCCACCCAGGAGGCAAAGGCGAGGAAGAGAGAGCGGGAGGTCCCGATCCTGGAACTGGAGGGCCTGACCACCGTCTTCCCCACGCGGCGCGGCACGGTGGAGGCGGTGACCGGCCTCAGCCTGCGCCTCTACCGCGGCCAGATCCTGGGCCTGGTGGGGGAGTCGGGGTGCGGCAAGAGCATGACCATGCTCTCCATCCTGCGCCTGGTCCCGTACCCGGGCCAGATTGTGGCGGGCGAGGTGCGGCTGGAGGGGCGCGACCTCCTCAAACTCCCCATGCGGGAGATGCGCCGCATCCGGGGCAAGGAGATCGCCATGATCTTCCAGGACCCCATGACCACCCTGAACCCGGTCTTCCGCATCGGGGAGCAGATCCGGGAGTCGCTGCGCATCCACGGCATCGTGGACGGCCGGTCCCGCTGGTGGCTTCCGGACCGCACCCGTCGCCGGCGGGAGTGGGAGAAGGCGGTGGAACTCCTGCGGGAGGTGGGCATCCCCGTGCCGGAAGAGGCTGCCTACCGCTATCCCCACGAGTATTCTGGCGGCATGCAGCAGAGAGCCCTCATCGCCATCGCCCTCTCCTGCGAGCCCAAGGTCCTCCTCGCCGACGAGCCCACCACGGCGCTGGACGTGACCGTCCAGGCCCAGATCATGGACCTCCTGCGGCGCATCAACCGGGACCACCGGACCAGCATCATCCTGGTGACCCACAACCTGCACCTGGCGGCGGAGTTCTGCGAGGAGATCGCCGTGATGTACGCCGGCCGCATCGTGGAGCAGGGGCCTACGGAGGACGTCATCCACGACCCCAAGCACCCCTACACCCAAGGGCTTCTGGAGTGCATCCCCCGCATCGGGGGCGAGCGGCGGCAACTGCACCCCATCCCCGGGAACGTGCCGGACCTGATTGACCTGCCGCCGGGGTGCGCCTTTGCGCCCCGCTGCCCCCATTTCCAGGAAGGCTGCCTGGGGCACGCGTTGCCCCTCAAGGTCATCAGTCCGGGGCGTCTGGTGCGCTGCATCCTGTACTACTGAGAGGGGAAGAGGAAGGCGATGGCCAATCCAACGGCTGAAGTGAAGGTGCAGGAACTCCCTGCCACCCAACAAGTGGGGGAGAAAGGGCCGCTCCCCCTCATAGAGACGCGGGAGGTGAAGAAGTACTTCCCCATCCGGGCCGGGCTCTTGCCCAAACTCCTCCTGCGCAAGCGGGACCTCCTGGTGCAGGCGGTGGACGGGGTGAGCCTCCGCATCTGGCCCGGGGAGACGTTGGGCCTGGTGGGGGAATCCGGCTGCGGCAAGACGACCCTGGGCCGCCTCCTGGTGCGCCTCTACCAGCCCACCGCCGGGCAGATCTTGCTGGAGGGCAAGGATGTGGCCGAGGGGGTGGACGAACTGACCTTCCGCCGCACGGCCCAGATCATCTTCCAGAACCCCTACGCCTCCCTGAACCCCCGCAAGACGGTGCGGGAGATCATCTCCGTGCCCCTGCGCAAGCGGGGCATCACCAACCCCCTGGAGCAGGAGCAGGAAGTGCTCCGGCTCCTGGAGCGGGTGGGCCTCTCGCCACGCCACATAGATTCCTACCCCCACCAGTTCTCCGGTGGGCAGCGCCAGCGCATCGGCATCGCCCGGGCCCTGGCCATGAACCCGCGCTTCATCGTGGCCGACGAGCCGGTCTCGTCCCTGGATGTCTCCATCCAGGCCCAGGTCCTGAACCTCCTGCAGGAACTCCAGGAGGAGTACCACCTGACCTACCTGTTCATCTCCCACGACCTGAGCGTCATCTACCACGTGAGCGACCGGGTGGCCGTGATGTACCTGGGGCAGGTGGTGGAGGAGGCACCGACGGACGAACTCTTCTCGCGGCCCCTGCACCCTTACACGCAGGCCCTGCTGGCCGCCATCCCCTCGGTGGACCCGGCCAAGCGGCGCCAGCGCATCATCCTGGAAGGGACGGTGCCGAGCCCCATTGACCCGCCCAAAGGGTGCCGGTTCCACCCCCGCTGCTTCGCGCGCAAAGGCCCCATCTGCGCGCAGGAGCGGCCGGCCTTCGTGGAGCAGAACGGGCACCGGGTGGCCTGTCACCTGTACACGTGAGGAGGTGGGCCTGCGCGGGAGCAAAGGACTCCACACGGCAAACCCGCGAGGAATTGAACGTATGGACAAGGCAGACGAAAAGGCAGAACTCCAACCCCCTCCCGCTGGAGGGGATGTCTCTCGGGACAGGGCCCTGGTCCTCCACCTGAAAGGAACCCACCGCGAGATGGGTAGGGCCCACGCAGCACAGGTGGCCCCCCTCCGGGAATCCTTCCTCCAGTTCATGCGCTCCCAACTGGACCTCCTGCGCGAGGTCCCCCAGGCCGACAAGCACCTCCAGCCCCTCTGGGAGGCGTGGTGTCAGCATGCCGCGCCCCTGGTGGCCATGCTGGAGGGGCTGGCGGAAGGCCTGGGCCTTGAGCCCTGGACCCTCTTCCAGTACCTGGCGGCCCCCTACGTCGTGGAACTGGCCCGGTACCCCGGTGCGGGTGGCCCCGAGTGCACCGTCTGGGCGGCCGCCGTCCAAGGGCACGACGGGCTCCAGCCCATCCTCTGCAAGAACCGCGACTACCGCCCCCAGCACGTGCACCTGCAGGTCGTCGTCCTGGCGAGGCCGGCCGAGGGGTACCGCTATGGCTACGTCTCCAGCGCAGGAAGCCCGGGCGTCTTCAGTTCCGGCATCAACGAGGCCGGCCTGGCTGTGGCCGACACGCGCGTCCGCTCGCCGGACCAGGGACCAGGCGTCCCCCGCTACGGCCTGATGATGGAGATCCTGGAGCACCACGACTCCGTCGCCTCGGCGCTTCAGTACCTGCAGTCCGTGCCCCACATGGGCGGCGGGACCCTGACCCTGGCCGACGCCCGGGGTCACAAGGCCGCCGTGGAGGTCGCCCATTCGGGGGCGCGGGTGGTGGCCCACGTCCAGGGCCTCAAGGAGTGGGTGGTGAGTACCAACCATTTTGTCCACCCGGAGTTGGCCGACCGCTGGGTGGACGGGAGCCCCCCGCACCTGCGGGGGAACTCCCTGGCCCGGCGCGCCGTGGTGGAGCGGTGGCTGGCCGGACGAGGTGGGGTTGGGATCTTAAAGGATATGGCCGCCCTCCTGGCCTTCCACCAAGGCCCCTT
>JBMFPD010000144.1:0-8104 GCA_049969295.1 Anaerolineae bacterium
CTGGAAGCCTGCCAGGACGTGCTGCGGGGCATCCGCCAGGGGAAACTGGCCGCCTGCCTGGTGGAACTGATGGCCTGCGAAGGGGGGTGCATCAACGGCCCAGCCATGGCCTCCGCTTCGGAGAGCGTCTACCTGGCCCGCCAGCGGGTGCTGGACTACGCTTCGCGGCGCCAGCCCAAACCCCTGCCCACCCGCGAGGAATGGCCGGACCTCTCCCGCGCCTACCGGGACAAGCACGTCCCCCAGCCCCAGTTCACCGAGGAGGAGATCCGCGCCGTCCTGGCCCAGGTGGAGAAGTACACCCCTGAGGACGAACTGAACTGCGGCGCGTGCGGCTATCCCACCTGCCGGGAGAAGGCCATCGCCGTGCTGCAGGGCATGGCCGAGGCCACCATGTGCATCCCTTACATGCGGCGCCGGGCCGAATCCCTCTGCCGCATGGTCATGGACGTGACGCCCGACGCCGTGCTCGTCGTGGACACCGACCTGCACCTTCAGGACATGTCCCCCTCCGCCGAGAGGATGTTCGGCTGCCACCTCTCCGCAGTGCGGGGACAGCCCCTCCGCACCATCGTGCCCGCGGTGGAGGGGTTCGTGAAGGTGCGGGATACAGGCCAGCCCATCCTGGGGGAGGTCGTCCGCCTGCGGCCAGACCTGGTCGTGGAGCAGACGGTGGTGCCGGTGGCTGGCCAGCGCCTTCTGGTGGGCATCCTGCGGGACATCACCGAACGGGTGCGCAGCGCAGAGGAACTGGAGCGCCTGCGGGCCGAGACCCTCCGCCGCACCCAGGAGGTGGTCAACCAGCAGATGCGGGTGGCCCAGGAGATCGCTCAACTCCTGGGCGAGTCCACCGCCGCCACCAAGGTGATGGTCGCCAAACTGGCGCGCCTCCTGCAAGAGGGACAGGGCGAATGAAGCAGATCGTGGAGGTCGCCTGGGAGAGCCTGAGCAAGGCCGGCGAGGAACTCTGCGGCGACTGCGTGGAGGTGACCACCACGCCGACCTCCCTGGTGGTGGTCCTCTCCGATGGCCTGGGGAGCGGGGTCAAGGCCAACATCCTGGCCACCCTCACCAGCCGCATCGCCGCGGTCATGTTCCGGGAAGGGGCCACCGCCGATGAGGTGCTGGAGACCTTGGCCGAAACCCTCCCTGAGTGCCAGGAGCGGCACCTAGCCTACGCCACCTTCGCCATGCTCAAGGTGGACCGGGCCCGGGATGCCTACCTGGTGGAGTACGACTGCCCGCCCCTGATCCTGGTGCGGGGGGGCCAGGTGGTGGAACTCCCCCTCGCCGAGCGGAAGGTCAGGGGGCGGCTCATCCGGGAGGCTCGCTTCCGCCTGGAGAAGGGCGACTACATGGTCCTGGTGAGCGACGGCTACGTCCACGCCGGCGTCGGGGGCCTCTACCGGCTGGGCTGGGGCTGGGATAACATCGCCACGGCTGTGCGGCGCTGGGCAGGGACCGGGGGCGATGCCTACGAACTGGCCCAGGCCCTCAAGCGGACCTGCCTCAAACTGTACAACGGCAAGCCCGGGGACGACGCGACGGCTGTCGCCATGCGGGTGCGGGAGGCCGTGCGGGCCACGATCTGGACGGGGCCCCCAGCGGACCCGGCCCGGGACGCGGAGGCCGTGAACCGGCTGATGGCCGCGGAGGGCCTCAAGGCCATCTGCGGAGGGACCACGGCCCAGATCGCCGCCCGCGTCCTGGGCCGCCGGCTGGAGGTGGAGTGGCTCCCTCCCAGCAAGCGGCAGGGCCGCGCCAAAAGGCGCACGCCACCTCCGGCCCGCCTGGAGGGGGTGGACCTGGTCACGGAGGGGATCATCACCCTGGGCATGGCGGTGGAGCTCCTGGAGCGCGCCCGCACGGTGCGGGACCTCCCCAACGACGACGAGGCTGCCACCCACCTGGCCCGCCTCCTCCTCACCGCGGATGAAGTCCACCTCCTGGTGGGGATGGCCCTGAACCCCAACCAGGTGGCCGACCTGGTCCGCGGCGAGCCCATGCGCATGGTGTATGTGAAGGAACTGGTCCGCCTGCTGCGGGAACGGAACAAGCAGGTGACCCTGGAACGGATTTGACCCGAGGAGGACTGCCCTGTGAGACCGATAGGACGACTTCAGGAGTGGGGTGTGGATTGGATCGACCTGGCCCGCTTCGCCCTGGCCGCGGCCCTTGCTCTGGCCATCACCAACCTGGGCCTGCCCCAGGCCGTGACCGGGCCGCTGGTGAACGCGCTGCTGCTTCTCACCGTGGAGGCCCTGGGGGTGAGCCAGGCCATGGTGCTGGGCATGCTCACGCCCATGGGGGCAGCCCTGCGGGGCATCCTGCCCCTGCCGCTCGTGGTCATGATCCCCTTCATCGCCCTGGGGAACGCCACGCTGGTCGGCGTGTACGGCGCGCTGCGCCCGTCTCACCGCGGGGTGGCCTTGGTGTGCGGGGCGGTGGCCAAGTTCGCCGTGCTGTATGCGTCTACGGCCCTGCTCCAGGCGCGGCCCCTCGCCCTGGCTGGGCCTGGAGGGGTCCAGCCCGTCGCCATTCCGGAGGCCCTGTGGAACATGATGCGCTGGCCGCAACTGGCGACGGCTCTGGCCGGTGGCCTCCTGGCCTTCGGCATGATGGGCCTCTACCGCTGGGCTTCGGGGCGGATGCGGAAGCGGTAGGCCCGAAAGCGCGCGTTCGGGAGATGTCCCTCACCATCCGGCTCTGGCAACCCGCTTGGGAGGATGCGCGCGCTGTCCTCCAGGTGGACGGGGAGACGTTTCGCCAGTGCCCCTACAGGGAGGAGGACCTGGTCGCCTGGGCGCGCGAGGGGAAGGTCCACGTCTGGCTGGGCTTCCTCGGCGGGGAACCGGTGGGGTACGCCTGCGCCTTCCGCACCGAGGGGCTGGAGGGTCCCCGCTGGGAACTGGACCTCCTGGCTGTGCGCCCAGCGTTCCGCGGGCAGGGGTGGGGACGGGCCCTCATCCGGGCGGCGTGCCAGGGAGCGCCGCCCGGTGCCCAGGTCCGGGCGTGGGTGGCAGTCGGGAACGTGGCATCGCAGCAGGCCTTCGCCGCGGCTGGCTTCCAGCCCCTGCCCGGGTCCTGGGAACTGTGGGCCTACGCCATCCGCGGCCTCCAGCCCCGTACCCCCGACGGGGCCTGGCCGCGGGTTTCCCCGGTGGAGACGCCCGAGGCGGCGCACGCCTGGGCCGAAGGCCACGGCGGCCCCCAGGAGGCGCTCGCGGCGCGCCTCATGCGCCTGCAGGCAATGGGGGTGGTCGCCCTGATCGCGGGCCGGGAGGCGGGCGTCCTCGCCCTCCCGGTACAGACCCTGCACTACCGCGGCCTGTGGCTGGAGGACTTCTGGACGCGGGGCCCGTGGCGCCAGGCGGTGCCCGCGCTCCTCTTCCACGCCGTGGAGTGGGCCAAGGGGCAGGAGATGGACGAGGTGGGGGTCATGCTCCCGGCAGGCACGCCCTGGCGGGAGGCCCTCCCTGCCCAGGGCTACGGCCTGGTGGCAGCCTACCGCGAGTGGCGGTCCGGGAGCCGCTCTGCCCCTTGAAACCCCGAAGGGCACGAAGAACCTGATCCTTCGTGTGCTTCGTGGCCGTCACCCCCGGCCGGCAAGGTCGCGCCGTGTTGACGGGGCCCCAGGGGTGTGCTATAAGGGCCGTGCCAAGGCAAGCCGAGGCCCTGTGCCCTATGCGCGTCCTGATGATCTCCAAAGCGTGCGTGGTGGGGACCTACCAGCGCAAGCTGGAGGAACTGGCGCGCCTCCCGGAGGTGGACCTCACGGTGGTCGTGCCCCCTTTCTGGCGGGACGCGCGGGGCATCCTCCCCCTGGAGCGGGCCCACACGGAGGGATACACGCTGCGGGTCCTGCCCATGCGCTTCAACGGGCACTTCCACATCCACCACTACCGCGGCCTGGGGGGCCTGGTGCGCGCCCTCAGGCCCCACCTCCTCCACATGGACGAGGAGCCCTACAACTTCGCCACCTTCCAGGCCGCGTGGTGGGCCCGGCGCGTGGGGGCGCGGGTCCTCTTCTTCACCTGGCAGAACCTGTACCGTCGCTACCCTCCGCCCTTCTCGTGGATGGAGCAGTACGTCTACCGCGCCGCGGCCCACGCTCTGGCCGGCAACCAGGAAGCGGAGGAGGTCCTGCGGCGCAAGGGCTACCGCGGCCCGGTGACCGTGTTGCCCCAGTTCGGGGTGGACCCGGACCACTTCGCCCCGGCCCCTGGGCCCCCGTCTGAGCGTCCCTTCACCATCGGGTTCGCCGGGCGCCTCGTGCCGGAGAAGGGGGTGGACCTCCTCCTGCGGGCGGCCGCGGGCCTGCCGGGGGCCTGGCGGATGCAGGTCCTGGGGGAAGGCCCCCTGCGGGAAGACCTCCAGGCCCTGGCCCGGGCCCTGGGCCTGGGGGAGCGGGTCTCCTTTGAGGCCCCGCTCCCCTCCACGGAGATGCCGGCCTGGTACCGGGGGCTGGACGTCCTGGTCCTCCCCTCCCGTACGCGCCCCAACTGGAAGGAGCAGTTCGGGCGGGTCCTGGTGGAGGCCATGGCCTGCGGGGTGCCTGTGGTGGGGGCCCGGAGCGGTGAGATCCCCCACGTCATCGGCGAGGCTGGGCTCCTCTTCCCCGAGGGGGATGTGGCTGCGCTGCGGGAGGCCCTCGCCCGCCTGCAGGGGGACCTGGCCCTGCGCCGCGCCCTGGCGCAGGCTGGCCGGGAGCGGGTCCTGGCGCGCTTCACCCAGGCCCACATCGCCCTGCGGACCTGGGAGGTCTACCGCGAGGTGCTGGGGATGTGAGACCTCCCACCACCTCCTCGCGGGCGGGCAGGGGGCAATTCGTGACTGCCGACGCTGCACCTGTGCCGCGGCAGGCCTCGTAAGGGCGCACGGCCGTGCGCCCCTACCTCCCCGTCGCCTTGCCCGGGATGGCGTATCGTTGCTCAGTTGTGGTCCAGCCCTACTCTTCGTCCAGGTAGAAGGTCATCCGCTGGAGGTGGACGACAGGGTCCACGTACTGCACCTGGACCCCCTCCGGCACGTTGAGGGTGATGGGGGCGTAGTTCAGGATGGCCCGGATCCCTCCGGCGACCAGTTCATCGGCCACCGCCTGGGCTCCTGAGGCGGGCACAGCGATGATGGCCACCTTCAGCCCTTCCCGGGCGACGGCATCCCGCAGGTGCGCGCTGTCCTGGATGGTGAGCCCGGCCATGGTCTGGCCGATCTTCTTCGGGTCGTTGTCAAAGACGGCGACGATGCGGAACCCCTCTGGAGGGAAGCCCGCGTAGTGGGCCAGGGCGTGGCCCAGGTCCCCAGCCCCCACCAGGGCGACCGGCCACTCCCGATCCACGTGGAGGATCCTCCGCAGTTGCTGCATGAGGTACTGCACCTCGTACCCCATCCCCTGCCGGCCGAACTCCCCGAAATAGGAAAGGTCCTTGCGGATCTGGGCCGAGGTGGTCCCCAGCCGCCTGGCCAGTTCCTGGGACGAGGTGATCACCTTTCCCTCCTGGGCCATGTGCTGGAGGGCCCTCAGGTAAAGGGGCAACCGGCTCACCACGATGCGGGGTACAGATTTCTGCTGGGCCATGTCCTATCCTCCGACCCGAGATCTCTTGGCAGCGCGCAGGACCGGGACGCACGTCTCAGCACTGCTCTGTCGCAAGGATCAGATGCCCAGGGCGTTTTCGCCCT
Organism: Anaerolineae bacterium; assembly: GCA_049969295.1. Classification (GTDB taxonomy): domain Bacteria; phylum Chloroflexota; class Anaerolineae; order DTPP01; family DTPP01; genus DAOTYM01. Next base: position 5,683 of record JBMFPD010000144.1, read on the forward strand.
GTTCACACCATCCACGAACGAACGGATGGCTTGCGGTCGGCCGGGCTCATCCATGTATCCGCTGGCCGATTCGTGGACGGCTTTCTCCAGACCGCTGGCCGGCGTTGCCCCTGGAAAGGCTGGACATCCGTCCGACCTCGCAACGGAGCATCTCAACACCATATTACCATACATCATTGTTGTAAGCAACTGATCGCGGTCCTCGTTGCGGTAGCATCTTGTGTTGGTGAGTCGGGGACGCGGGAAGACCGACCTCTCCCATCCCCCCACCCCCTTCCGCATCGGGGAGAGAAGGGGGGCCGCCGAAGGCGGCGGGGGTAGGGTGAGGTTCACCTCTGCAAAAACGGGACAGCCCTGGCCCCATCGCCTTCGTGAGGTTGACAGGGGGACACGTCCATGATATACTTGCAGATGTACAATTATCATGGAAAGGGACGACTACATGGCCAACAGATTGGCTGACGAGCGCAGCCCCTACCTCCGCCAACATGCCGACAACCCGGTGGACTGGTACCCCTGGGGCGAAGAGGCCTTCGCCAGGGCCCGCGCTGAGGGGAAGCCCATCCTCCTGAGCATCGGCTACGCGGCATGCCACTGGTGCCACGTCATGGAACGGGAGTCGTTCCAGGACCCCCTGACTGCTGCCCTGATGAACGAGCACTTCGTCAACATCAAGGTGGACCGCGAAGAGCGCCCCGACCTGGATAGCCTCTATATGGAAGCGGTGCAGGCCCTTACGGGACGGGGTGGGTGGCCCATGACCGTCTTCCTGACGCCGGACGGGAAGCCCTTCTACGGCGGGACCTACTTCCCGCCAGAGCCGCGCCACGGCCTGCCCTCCTTCCGCCAGGTGCTGGAAGCGGTGGCGGAAGCCTATGCCCAGCGCCCCCAGGAGGTGGCGGAAATCGCCTCCAGGATGGCAGCGCTCTTGAGCCAGGGGTGGGCGATGGGGCCGGTCCGCCCCCTGCGCCAGGTCATGGAGGAGGCCCTGACCCGCATTCACGGCGCGTACGATCCGCACCACGGCGGCTTTGGCGGCGCGCCCAAGTTCCCGCAGGCCATGGTCCTGGACTTCTTGCTGGCCTTTCACATCCTTCGGGGCGACCCCCTGGCCCTCCGCATGGTGGAGCAGACCCTGGACGAGATGGCCCGGGGCGGGCTGCGCGACCACCTGGGCGGCGGTTTCCACCGCTACGCGGTGGACGCGGCCTGGCAGGTCCCCCACTTTGAGAAGATGCTCTACGACAACGCCCTCCTGGCCCAGGTCTACCTCCATGCCCACCAGGTTACCGGCAAGCCAACCTACCGCCGGATCGCGGAGGAGACGCTGGACTTCGTCCTGCGGGAGATGCGCTCCCCAGAGGGCGGGTTCTACGCCACCCTGGACGCGGACAGCGAGGGCGAAGAAGGCCGCTTCTACACCTGGACGCCGGACGAAGTGGAACGCCTCCTCGGGCCGGACCTGGCCCGGGCCTTCAACGCCTACTACGGCCTCACGCCCCAGGGGAACTTTGAAGGCCGCAACGTCCTCCACGCACCCCGCCATCCCGATGTGGTAGCCCACCGGCTGGGCCTCTCCCCGGAAGGGCTGGAGGAAGCCCTGGTGGAGGCGAGGGCGAGGCTCCTTGCCGCCCGGGAGGCCAGGCCGCGGCCAGCCCGGGATGAAAAGGTCCTCGCCGAGTGGAACGGCTTCGCGCTCCGGGCCCTGGCCGAGGCGGGCGCGGCTCTGGGCCGCGCCGACTACCTCCAGGCGGCCCGGGCCAGCGCCGCGTTCCTGCTGGACCGCATGGTGGACGGGGAAGGGGTTCTCCGGCGCACCTATGTGGACGGCGAGGCGCGCCTGCCCGGTTACCTGGCCGATTACGGCGCTGTGGCCGACGGTCTCCTGGCCCTCTACGCTGCCGATGGCGACCTCCGCTGGTTCCAGGCGGCCCAGCGCCTGGCCGAGGCGATGGTGGACCTTTTCTGGGAGGCAGGGGAGGGCTTCTGGGATACCGGTCCCCACCACGAGCGTCTGGTGGCGCGTCCTCGCACCCTCCAGGACAACGCCACGCCCTCGGGCCACTCTCTGGCCGTGCGCGTCCTGGCCCGCCTGGCCCTTTACCTGGGGGACGAGCGGCTTTCCCGCATCGCTACAGAGGCGGCCCAGGCCGCCGTGGCTCCGGCCTCCCAGTACCCTCTGGCCTTCGGCCACCTGCTGGGCAGCCTCTTCTTGCTGGACGGGCAGACCCTGGAGATCGCCCTGGTGGGAGAGCCTGAAGAGGCGTCCTTCCGCGCCCTCCAGCGGGTGATCCAGGAGCGTTTCCTCCCCCACGCCGTCGTAGCGGCTGGCCGCCCTGACGGCCCCGAGACGGAAGCGGTCCCCCTCCTGGCCGGGCGCCCCCCGGTGGAAGGGAAGGCCACGGTCTACCTCTGCCGGGGC
>JBMFPD010000145.1:0-8068 GCA_049969295.1 Anaerolineae bacterium
GAGGCGCTGGCCCCGGACTGGGCCGAGGTGCGACAGGCCCTTTCCCGCCTCTATCTGGCGACAGGCCAGGTCCGCTCCGCCCTCCAGAAGGCCGGTGAGGCGGCGCGCCTCGCACCCACTGACCCTGCGCCGCGACGGGAACTGGGCCTCCTGAACTGGCGACAGGGCAACCTGGACGCGGCGGTCGCCTCCCTGGAAGAGGCCATCGCCCTGGCCCCTGCAGCGCCGTCCCTGCGGGCGGAACTGGGGCAGGTCTACCTGGCCAGGGGGTGGCACGAGGAGGCCATCGCCCAGTTGCAACAGGCCGTGCAACTGGCCCCACAGGACCCGGCTGTGCGGAGCCTCCTGGGTGGGGCACTGCGGCAGGCCGGGCGGATGGCCGAGGCAGAGCAGGTCCTCTCCGAAGCCATCGCTCTGGCCCCGGACTGCGCGGAAGCCTGCTACGAGATGGGCCAATTGCACCTGGCCGAAGGGCGCACGGAAGAAGCCCTGGCCGCCTTCCGCCGGGCGTTGGAAGGGCGCCCCCAGAGCCCTGCCCTCTACCGCCGCCTGGCAGAGGTCCTGGCCAGCCTCCGGGCCTGGTCCCTCTACGATCTGGCTCTGGAAGCCGCCCTGCACGTGGACCCTGACGACCATCAGACTTACCTGCTGGCTGGAGAGGTAGCGGAGCACAGGGGCGACCTGGAGGGGGCCTGCAGGGCCTACCGCGAAGCGGTGCTGCGGGAGCCCGCCTGCGCTGCCCACCACGAGCGGCTCGGGAAGGCTCTCCTGCGCCAGGGCTATCCCGAACAGGCAGCAGAGGCCCTGGCCCAGGCGGCCGCCCTGGACCCGGGCCGGGCAGAAACCCACTATCTCCTGGCCCAGGCCCTCAGGCAGATGAGCAGGGCAGGGGAGGCCCTGACAGAACTCCAGGAGGCCGCGCGCCTGGACCCCGCGCACCCCACCTACCAGCGGGAACTGGCCCTGGCCCTCGCCCAGGAAGGGGATCGCGTCGGGGCCCGCTCGGCCCTCGCCCAGGCCCTGAGCCAAAACCCGGATGATCCGGAACTCCTCTACCTCCTGGGGCGGACCTGTGTGGAGGAGGGTCGGCTGGAGGAGGCCATTGGCCACTTCCGGCGGGCCGTGGACCTCGCGCCGGACGTCCCCCGCTACCTCTTCGCCCTGGGAGATGGCCTCCTCGCCGCTCAGGAAAGCCGGGAGGCCGCGGGGTGGCTGCGGGAGGCCGTCCGCCTCGCCCCCGACTACGCCGAGGCCCACCACCGCCTGGGCCAGGCCCTGGACGCCCTCGGCGAGGCGCAGGCGGCCCGGGAGTCGTTCCGCCAGGCGGTACGCCTCGCGCCAGACAACCCGGCCTACCTCCGGACGCTGGGCCGCCTCGTCAGGCGACAGGCGAGCGAAGTACGGACCGGGGAACCCGGCACGTCCCCCGAGGCCATCTGGCAGGAGTTGGACGCGGAGGAGGGGGTCCAGGCCCTGGAAGAGGCGGTGGCCCTGGAGCCAGGCGAGGCCGACGATTACCATGAACTGGGCCTCTTCGCTTCCCTGAAGGGCGATTTCCCCAGCGCGCTCCGCTGGTTCCAGAAAGCGGCAGACCTCGCGCCGGACGAGGCTCAGTACCACCTGAGCCTGGGGCGCACCTGCAGGCTCCTGGGGCGCTTTGAGGAAAGCCTCCGCGCCCTGCGGGAAGCGGTGCGCTGCAACCCCCGTCTGGGCGAGGCCTGGTACCAACTGGGTCTCACCTGCCGCCTGGTGGGGCGCACGGAGGAGGCTCTGCAGGCCCTCCAGCGCGCCACGGCTGCCGCCCCCGATGAGGGGCGCTACCACCATGCCCTGGGCGAGGCCCTTGCCGCCGCAGGGAAGACCTCCGAGGCCATCGCCAGGTTGGAAGAGGCGGTCCACCTCTGCCCTCAAGAGGCCGGGTGGCTCCAGACCCTGGGAGAACTGTACCTTGGGGAGGCCCGGTACCAGTCGGCTCTGGAAGCCTTTGCCCGGGCTGCGGAATTGGAACCGGACTGCGCCGGCCACAAGGTGTGGATGGCACGGGCCTACCAGGGACTGCGGCGTCCCCAGGCTGCCCTGGAACATCTGGAGCAGGCCCTGGCCCTCTCCCCCGAAGAAGCGGCCTGGCACGCCGAACTGGGGGCCCTCCTCCGGGAACTGGGAGACAACGAACGGGCCCTCCTCGCCTACCAGAAGGCCAGGGAACTGGACCCCCACGAGCCGGCGCACCGCCTGGGCGAGGCCCAGGTGCTCATGGCCCTGGGCCGCTGGAAAGAGGCGGAGGCCTCCCTCACGGCCCTTCTGGAGGAACGGCCCGGGCACTCCGAGGCGCTTTCCATGCTGGCTGCTGCACTGGAAGGCCAGGGGCGGTTCTCCGAGGCCATCGCCGTCGTGCAACAGGCCCTCTCCCAAAGGCCGGAGGACGTCTCCCTGCGCGTCCGCCTGGCGGCTCTGTTGCGCGCGGCTGGCCAGATGGACGAGGCCCTGGCTCTCCTGGAGCGGACGGTGGAAAAGCACCCGGACGAAGCCGCTGCCTACGCGGAGATGGCCCGCCTCTTCGCCGCCGACGGACGGGTGGACGAGGCGCTCCAGGCCTACGAACAGGCCGTGGCCCTGGCCGGGGAGTCCGCCAGCCTGCACCAGGAAGTGGGCGAGTTCTGCCGGCGGCTGGGCTACTGGGATCGGGCCCTCGCCCACTTCCTCCGTATGGTGGACCTGGACCCGGACCTGGCCCAGGCCCATGCCGAACTGGGGCGCACCTACGAATGCATGGGACGGCACGACAAGGCCCTGGAGGCTTACCGCACAGCCGCGCAGATCGCGCCCTCCGTGGCCGAGTACCATTACCGGGCCGGCCTCATGCACAAACACCTGAAGGAGTACCCCGAGGCCCTCTCGCGTTTCCGGCGGGTCCTCAAACTGGACCCCAGCCACGCGGACGCCTACAAGCAGTTCGCCGCTGTGAGCGCGCTGGCCTTCATCCCTCGGCAGGCCAGGCCATGAGAGGGCCTCTGGGGTGAGGAGAGGGGGGAAGGCGATGGTTGAGCAGGCAACGGCCCCCACCGTGTGGGGAGAGGGGATGTGGGTCTCCTCGTTCGGGCTCCTCAGTTCCGGGGAGTTCATGCAGGAGGTCTGGGCGGCCCTGGAGCGGGGCGAGGCGCGCTACGCCCTGGACCTGGCCCGCTACCTTCAGGAGAGGCTGCCCGGCCACCTGGAGGCGATGTGGGCCGAGGCCCGCGCCTGGGAGGCCTTGGGGGAGCGCGACCTGGCCCGGGCCGTCTGCGAGGTGATCCTGCAGCGGGACCCGGAGCACAGCGAGGCCCGTCGCGCTCTGGAGGGATACCTGGAGACCGCTCCCAGCGCCGTGGACGACCAGGGGACGGAGGGGCTGCGGGCTTTCCTGGAGGGGATTGAAGAGGTGGCCGCCCACCTGGCCCAGTTGGAACGCCTCTGGCGACAGGGCAACGTCCAGGAGGCTCTGCCGCTGGCGGAAGGACTGGCCGAACTGCCCAAGGGCATGCTCATCCTGGCCTGCATCCGCATGGAAACGGGGCGCGACGTAGAGGGGACCGCCCTCTTCCACGACGCCCTGGCCCAGGAACCAAGCCTCCGCGTTGCCCGCCGCCTCCTCAAGGGGCATCCTCTGGAAGCGTTCCTCCTGGAGCCGATGGTCCCCTGGCCCCAACGGGAGGCGTCTGTGCCCGCGCCCTCGGAGAAGCGCGCTGCGGAGGCCCCACCGGAGGCGACGGCCCCTTCAGACCCCCAGGAGGTCCTCGGTCTGGAGGAACCCGCGCCGCCTCTGGAGGGGCTTGAGGAGGGCCCCTGTGAGGTAGACCCCCTCCTGCAGGAGATGCAGGAGACGCTGGAGCGCATTGCCGACACCCTCCTGGAAGGCGAGGCCTCCCCCCTCCGAGCGCGGGGGCGGCGGTCCCCCACCTCTCTCCTCGTAGTGACAAGCCGCGCCGGCCTGGAACGCGCCTTCCGCTCCGAAGGGGGCGAGGCCGTCCTGGAGCGGCTGCGGGCCCTGGGCGCGGTGTGCGAGGCATGGGGCGAAACCGCCCGCCTCCTCCTGGTGGACGACGCGGAGGCGATGGCCCCCTTCCCTCCCGCGGACCCCACAGACCCGGCCGACGTGAAACGCCTCCTCCTGGAAGTGAAAAAGGGGCTGGAGGAGGGGGGACACCGCCCCCGGTACGTCCTCCTGGTGGGCGGCCACCGCGTCGTCCCCCCCTTCCGCCTTCCCAACCCCGCCGAGGACGATGATGAAGAGGTCCTCACCGATCACCCCTACGCATGCCCAGAGGGCGAGGTATTCCTGCCCCACTGGGCCGTGGGCCGCCTGCCCGATGCGGAGTCGCCCCGGCCCGACATCCTGCTGAGGCTGTTGGACTACCTCATCCAGGCGCGGCGCGAAGGGGACGGACACCGCGGCGGCCTCCTGGGTGTGCTGCGCGTGCCGTGGCGGAAGCTCAGCGGAGACGGGCGAAAGGCCCTTCCCACCCTGGGCTTTTCGGCTAGCCTGTGGCGGGAGGCGAGCCGCGCCGTCTACGGGGCGGTGGCCGACCCCAAAGGCCTGCGGATGTCCCCACCCCTCACCTATCAGAACCTGGACGCGCTGGCTGCGGAACCCCCTGCTGTGGCCTACTTCAACCTGCACGGCCTCCCGGAGAGCCAGTGCTGGTACGGCCAGCGGGACCCCCTCTTCCGGGCGGATTACCCTCCCTTCCCCCTGGCCCTGCGCCCGGCCGATGTGGACGAGCGGTTCCGGGACGCCATCGTCTTCACGGCGGCTTGCTACGGAGCCCTGTGCTGGGGGCCCCAGGCGGAAAACCGCCTCGCCACCCGCTTCCTCCTGGCCGGGGTGCGGGCGCTGGTGGGCTCCACGGGGACGTCCTACGGCTCCCTGGCCCCGCCTGTGGCCTGCGCGGACCTCCTCGCCCTGCACTTCCTGGATGCGGTGGCGGCGGGCTACCCCGCGGGCGAGGCCCTGTGCTACGCCAAGCGGCAACTGGCTTGGGATATGATGGAGCGCCAGGGCTACCTGGACGGCGAGGACCAGAAGACCCTCCTGACCTTCGCCCTGTACGGAGACCCGTCCCTCCCTGCCAGGGGGCGGGAGGGGCCCATCCGCGCCCTGGAGTTCCCCCAGCCGGAAGTGGTGCTGGCCTGCAGCGGCGCGTGCGGGCGCGTCTCCTCCCCCCATCTCGCCGACCTGGCACCGAAGTTGCTCCAGGAGATCCGTGGGATGCTGGCGGACCGCCTGCCCGACATGCAGGATGCCGAGGTGGTGAGGAGCAGGACCACCTGCTGGGGGGAGTGCAGGAGAGGTGCGGTGCGCCAGCCCAAGAGGCCTCCGGTCCACGGACCAGCAGCCCTGGTCTTCAGCCTGCGCAAGCGGATGCGCGACGATGGATACGCCCACGACCTCAGGTTGCGGGTCACGGCCCAGGCCGATGGGCAGGTGCTCAAAGTGACCTTGTGCCGATGAAGGGGGATGCCCTTCCATGGATCTGAAGGACTATCCGCGGCCGTCGGGAGATACAGGCATCGGGTTCCACTACTACCCGGACATGGACCACTACGGCCAGGCCGACCTGGACCGCTGGCTGCCGGAACTGAAGGCGATGGGGACGAGTTGGCTCATGCTCCTCTCGCCCCTGGCCAACCCTATCCCGACCTCGTTCCTGCGGGCCCTCGTGGAGGCGCAGATAGAGCCGGTCATCCGCGTCTACACGCCCACGGTCCGCTCCATCCCCCTGGACGCGCTGAGCCGCCTCCTGGACGCCTACCGCGCTGCAGGGGTCCACTACGTCCACGTCTACAACGAGCCCAACCTGCCCGTGGAGTGGGATGCCTCGGAATGGATGAAGCCGGCCCTCGTGGACCGCTTCATGGATTACCTGATCCCTTGCCTGGAGGCGATCAAGGGGGCGGGGCTCATCCCTCTCTTCACGCCCCTGGCCCCGGGCGGGCACTACTGGGACACAGCCTTCCTCAAGACGGCCCTGGACGTCATCGTCCTGCGGGGCAAGACGCACCTCTTTGAGAACATGGCCGTCTGCATCCACAACTACGCCTTCAACAAACCCCTGGACTGGGGCGCGGGCGGTGCGGCCCGTTGGCCGGGCGTGCGCCCCTACTACACCCCCGAGGGCAGCCAGGATCAGATGGGCTTTCGCCTCTTTGAGTGGTACGACGAGATCGTCCGGGCGCGGGTGGGCAGGTCGCTCCCCCTGATCTCCGGGGAATGCGGGGCCCGCATCGGGGACCGGGACCACCCGGGGTATCCCCCCATAGATGAGGCCCTCCACGCCAGCCGCAACGTGGAGATCGCCCGCCAGATTATGGAAGGCGAACTCCCGGAGTACCTGTTCAACGTGGCTTTCTGGATCCTGGTGAATGGGGAACGCAACCCCTTTGAGGACCACGCCTGGTACAAGCGCGATGGTCGCCGGCTGGCCGCCGTGGATGCCCTGAAAGCCCTGCCGAAGCACCCCCGGCGCGCCCAGCCCACGCCCAGGCCTCCCCAGGAGACGCCCAGGGACAAGCCCCTTTACCACTACGTCCTCTTCCCCTCGTTTGCCTGGGGCATCTCCCGGCACTACTTTGACGTGGCCTTCGCCTACCTGCAGGCTTTCAAGCCTGCCTGCGGCTTTGACCCCAAGGAGGCGGCCCTGGCCCAGCATGTCACCGTCATCGGGCCGGCTAGAGGGGTGAGCGACCAGGTGGTGGCCGACCTGAAGGCCCAGGGCTGCCACGTGGAGCGGATCGCCGGGGCGGATGCGGGGGAGACCAAAGAGATCCTGGACAAGATGGCCGAGCAGGGGCGCCGCTTCCTGGATGGCGCATGATGCGGATAGATGCTGATGGAGGGATCGCAGATGACCATTGAGACCGGTGCCAGCAGCACACATCGTGTTTGCATCAAGGTGCTCGGCGTGGGTGGGGCGGGGAGCAATGCCGTGGACCGCATGATCCAGTTCGGCATCCCCGGGGTGGAGTTCATCGCCGCCAACACCGATGCCCAGGCCCTGAGCCTTTCGGAGGCCCCGGTGAAGATCCAGCTGGGCGTGCAACTGACTCGCGGCCTGGGGGCAGGTGGCGACCCGACCCTTGGCGCCAGGGCTGCCGAGGAGAGCGCCGGGGCGATCCGCCAGGCCCTGGCCGGGGCCGACATGGTCTTCATCGCTGCCGGGATGGGCGGAGGCACCGGGACCGGAGCCGCTCCCGTCGCGGCGCGCATCGCCCGCGAGGTGGGCGCGCTCACCGTGGCTGTGGTCACCGAGCCTTTCTCCTTTGAGGGCAAGCGGCGGAGGCAGGCCGCCGAGGCCGGCATCCAGCGGCTGCGCCAGGTGGTGGACACCCTCATCGTCGTCCCCAACGACCGCCTGCTCCAGGTCATCCACCACACAGTCTCGTTGGACATCGCCTTCCGCATCGTGGACGACGTGCTCCGGCAGGGCGTGCAGGGGGTCTCGGAACTGGTCACCACGCCTGGCCTCATCAACGTGGACTTCTCCGACGTGCGCGCCATCATGGCCATGCGGGGCAAGGCCCTCATGTCCATTGGCCAGGGGCGCGGCGAGAACAAGGCGGTGGACGCAGCACAGATGGCGGTCCAGAGCCCTCTCCTGGATGTCCGGTCCGTGGCAGGGGCGCGCGGCATCCTGGTCAACGTGACCGGGGGGCCGGACCTGAGCCTGGTGGAAGTGAGCCAGGCCATTGACATCATCACCCGGGCGGCAAAGCCCGACGCCACCATCATCTTCGGCACCACCCTGGACCCGCGCATGGAGGGCCGCGCCCAGGTCATCCTCGTGGCCACAGGGATCGGCGAGGAGCAGGAAGAAGTCTCCCTCTTGAAGGAGCGGACGGTCCCGGCGGAGGCACACGCGCCGGCCCCGGCTGCTGAAGCGTCGGTCGCGGCCGCGGAGAAGGCCGTGCCCTCTCCCGCGCCGGGCTTGCCGGCCTGGAGCGCGGAAGACGCCTGGGACATCCCGGCCTTCCTGCGCAAGCGGCGTGGGGGGACACCCTCGGCCCCCGCACGGGAGGCGCTCCCCGAAGCGGC
>JBMFPD010000146.1:0-8064 GCA_049969295.1 Anaerolineae bacterium
GCCGAAGTACCCGATGGCCCCGATGTCGTGGGCGGCGATGAGGGCGTCCTCCGGCGTGTGGACCTCCAGCCAGCGCGCCGTGGCCACCAGTTCCGTCTCAATGAAGCGGGTGTCCCAGTGATAGGCCCGGGCGCCGAGGGCCAGGAAAGCCAGGGCGCAGGCCCCGTAGGCCAGGAGCCAGGCCCGGCTCACCGCGCGCGCGAGCATCCCTTCCGCGTCTGGCCGTACCCAGTGCCAGCACCCGACGCCCCCCAGGACCAGGAGGGCGGGGATCAGCGGCATCAGGTAGCGGCCGTGCTGGTAGGTCACCGGGAGGCGCAGGGCATACACGGCAATGGCCGAAAGGGCCCAGAGGGCCAGGGGGGCCAGGGCCCGCCGCACCCGGCGCCCACCCTCCGCGGGGCCGCGCCACCCCGGCCAGGCGAGGGCCAGGAGCCCCGGCAGGAGGAGGACCTGCGCGCCCACCCAGGGCGTGGCCGCGAGGCGCAGGAGCCGCACCCCCAGGGGGAAGGCACGGACCACCTCCTGGTACTCCGCCTGCTTGGCGTAGAACGTGTTGGGCCAGGGCGTCCCCGAGGCCACCCAGTTGGTGAAGAGGTAGGGGGCCAAGGGGAGGAGCGCCCCTCCGAGGGCCGCGGCCGCCAGGGTGAGGAGCCGGGGGATCTGTTCCCGCCGGGCAGGGCGCAGCGCGCCGTCCAGGGCAAGCCACGCTGCCAGGAGCACCCCGTCCGGGCGCGTGAGCACCAGAAGCCCGGCCAGGAAGCCCAGAGCGCCCGCCTGCCGGACCGCCCAGTGGGGGCTCTCGGCGGCGCGCAGGTACTCCCGGAAGAGGGCCAGGCTGAGGAAGGCGAACAGGATGGTCTCCATCCCCGAGAGGGCGGCCCAGACCATGTGCCACTCCGTCACCACCAGCACGCCCAGGCCCCAGGCTGCGCCCTCCGGGAGGCCCAGGGCGCGTCCCACCCGCCAGGCCAGCCACCCACTCCCCAGGAGGAGGGCCACCCCCAGGGCGTAGGCCCAGGCCCGGGGGTCCACCCCCGCCCAGTGCCCGGGCACCAGGAGGAGCGTCCAGAGGGGCGAGGTGGAGCCTGCGCTGAGACGGCCGCCGGTGTAGGTCCAGCGGCCGGTGTGGGCCAGGTTGCGGGCGTAGGTCTGGTGGATCCAGGCGTCGTCCAGGGGGAAGCCCAGGCCTCCCTGCGTCCCGGCCCACAGGAGGTACAGCCCGGCCGCGCCGAGGCCCAGGGCCACAAGTGCTATGCCGCGGGCACGGTCCCCCCACTTCATGGCACACCCTCCACGGCGAAGAGGGTTGCGTCGCCCCACCGCTGGACCGGGCGGAGGCGCGGGTGCTCCTCCCGTCCTTCGTACAGGCCATCCAGGGGCCGGGGGTGGTTCGCCTCCAGGAGGAGGTAGCGGACCCTGTAGCGGTCGGCGGCCCTGAGGACCACCACCGCCGGCTCGTTGGGGATGGCCAGGGTGGGCCGCCCGCTGAAGTAGGTGTAGCAGGGCGGGTTGACCACCATCAGGCGGTCGTCAGGGGCAGCGCGTCCGGCCAACCAGGCCTCCACCTGGGGGTAGAGCGCGTCCCGTTCGTTCCAAGGGGGCAGGGCCCCGCCTCCCCAGATGGCCCGGGCGTAGGCCACACCGGTCGTGAGGGCCGAGAGGGCCAGGAGCCCCGCGGCGAAGACGCGGGTCGCCCTCGCGGGCTGCCAGTGCCGCCGGATGCGGGAGGTCCAGGCCACGGCCGCCTCCAGGCCCGGCCCTACCGCGGCGTAGAGGGAGGGCAGGAGGGCCGTCCCCGAGTGCAGGAGCGCCCCGCGCGGCCCTGGGGCGGAGAAGGCCAGGCTCATGGCCGCGTAGAGGAGCGCCCCGTAGAGGGCCCCCACCTGGACCCAGGCCCTCCGCCGCCAGCGCCAGAGGCCCCACGCGGCCAACGGCGCGGCGACCACCTGGAGCCAGACCGCTACCACGGTCTGAGCGTTGAGCCACAGGGCCTTTACCTTGCTGCGGAGGATGTTCGGGAGGCCCCAGGCGAGGTACTCTCTCAAAGAGACCTCCCGGCCATAGGCGAAGAGGTCGTCGTAGTCCCGCAGGAAGAGGGTGGCAAGGCCCTCGGCCGGCAGGGGGCGCCCGAGGACCCGCAGGTTGCGGGCGAACCAGGGGGCCATCACCAGGAGGTAGGCCCCCAGGGCCAGCCCTGAGAACGCCGCAGCCCTCCGCCAGCGGCCGGCCTGCCCGCGGCCCTGGCGCGCTGCCGCCCACCACGGCAGGGCAACCGCCAGCCCCGCCAGGAGCAGCCCGTCGGCGCGCGTCAGGTGGGCCAGGCCACCCAGCGCGCCGGCCAGGGCGAAGGGCCACGGGCCGGGCCGCTCCAGGCCCCAGGCCAGGGCCAGGAGCGCCAGGGTCCCCACCAGGCCGAAGAGGGCGAAGCCGTCGGGTGCGGGCCAGTAAACCAGGTAGAAGCCGGAGAAAGCCGTGAGCCCCCCAGCCAGAACCCCCTGCCACCGCTCCCCGCCGCTCCCCCGGGCCAGGGCGTAGGCCAGGGGCGGGAGGCACGCGGAGAGGAGGACGTTGGCCGCCTGAGCCGTCCGCAGGCCCGGGCCCGCGGCGAGGAAGGCCAGGGCCAGGAGCACCGAGGGCAGCGGCATCCAGTAGAGGTGGCTGGGGTGGGGGAGCCCTGCCGGATCTCCCAGGTAGTTCCAGAGGGAGTGGTCCCAGAAGCCCTGGCCTTCGTAGAGGTTCACCGCGCCGTTGTAGTAGTAGCAGGCGTCCATGTACCCCGGCACCCGGAGGGGCCACGCCGTCGCCCCGTGGAGCAGGGCCGTGCCCACCAGGAAGGCGGCCATGCACCGCCATTCCTCCCGCAGGAAGGTGCGGAGGCCGGTCACGGCGCACCTCCTTGGCGGACCCAGACGGCGGCCATCCCCTCCCGGTAAACCTCCACCCAGCCGACCTCCTCCCGCAGCCAGAGGTCCAGGAGGGACCCCGCCTCCACCAGGGCGAAGCGGACGCGGTAGCGTTCCAGCACGGCCTGCCACCCCGGCTGGGCCGAGGCCACCTTCAGGTACTCCCGCAGGAAGGGATCGTCGTAAAGGTCCGTACGGCCATCCACAAAGACGGGGTAGTTGGGGTAGAGGGTCCACAGGCAGAAGCCACCCCAGTTGTAGGGGTTGAACATTTCCCGTGGCGGCCGCGCCTCCTGGACGAAGGCCAGGGCCTCTACGGGGTAGGTCTGACGGATGGCGTCCTCGGTGACGGAGGCAACGTAGGCTGCCTTCCCCGCCGCGGCCAGGAGGGCCACCGCCAGGACTGCAGCGTTGAGGGCTGGCCGCGCCGGAGGGGGCGACGAAGCCCTCTTCTCCCAGAGGGCGGAAAGGCGCGGCACCTGACGCGCCTGCTCCAGCACCAGGGAGCCGTGCTCGGATAGGGTGGGGGCCATCACCAGGGCGGCCAGGCTGATGTTCCGCCCACCCAGGAGGGCCATGTAGGTGAAAGCGGAGACGCCCAGGAGGTCCCGCAGGGCGGGCCGCCGGGGGCTGAGGGCCCAGGCCAGGGCCGTCCCCAGGAGCAGGGCCAGGAAGGGCCACACCCACGGCTGGTGGAAGTCCGGCGAGGCCCATTCCTGGATGAGGTGCTGGAGGACCTCCATCCGCACCGTCTGGAAGGGGAGGAGGAGGACGCGGGTGGTGTAGGGGTTCAGGCATGTGGCGGCCAGGGCCAGGAGCGCGGCGAGGGCAAGGCCTCCCATGCGCCGCCAGGGGAGAGTCTCCGCCGTGGCCCAGCCCATGGACCGCTCCAAGGCGTCACCGGCCAGGGTGCAGGCGATGAGGATGGCACCCGCCGGGAACCCCCCGTGGGCGTTGGCCCACAGGGCGAAGAGGGGCACGAGGGCCCAGTAGACGCGGCTTCCGGGGACCCGGCGGTGGCGGTCCAGGAGCCAGAGGGTCAGGCTCAGGAAGGCGAAGGTGACCATCTGGGGCCGGGGGACCCAGGTCACCGAGGAAGCCACCGCCGCCAGGACCAGGACGAAGGCCCGCACGAAGAGGCTCCCCCGCAGGACCCGGGCCAGGGGCACGAAGGCCAGGACCACGGAGAGGGCCGTCGTCACCATCAGGGCCGGGAGGCCCCCGAGGCGGTAGAGGCCGTGCATGGCCAGTTGCGCCAGCCAGTAGACGTCGGTCCAGAGTTTGCCGGCCACCGTGTGGGAGAAGATGTCGGCGCGGAGCACCTGGCCCCTTTCGGCCATGGCCCGGCCGGCGGCCAGATGCCACCACATGTCGGAATCCAGGGGCACCCGCGCCGCCATGGCGAAGAGGGCCAGGAAGACGATGCCCCACACCAGGCCCTCCGTCCCGAGGACGTGGCTCCATCTCGTCCGCGGCGGGGATGCCCCCTGTGCCATGCCCTCACCCTCCCCGCCGCACGAAGACCGCGGCCAGGTCGTCCCCGTAGAAGGGTTCCCAGTCCGGGTCGGCCCGCAGGCGCTCCGCCAGCGGCCCGCCCGCCTCCACCACGACGAGGCGGATCCCCCGCCGTGCCAGGACCTCCTCCCACCCCGGCTCCAGAAGCACCACCCGCAGGTACTCCCCCAGCACTTCGTCGCCGTAGAGGTCGGTGCGGCCGTCCACGTAGACCTGGTAGGCCGGGTAGAGGCGCCAGAGGAGATAGCCGCCCCAGTTGTAGGAGTTGAAGAGGGGGCCCGGCGGCCGTTCCCGCAGGATGGCCTCCGCCGCCTGGACCGGGAAGCGGGCCTCCTGCTCCCGGGCCACAGTGGTGGGGTCCAGCGCGCCGGTCCAGGCCCGCGCCCCGACCGAAAGCGCCACAAGCACGGCGATGCCCCAGTTCAGAGGGGCGAGCCGCGCGCCCCCGGTGGAGGTTCCCGCAAGCCTCTGCAACGCCGGTTCCAGGACCGCCGTCCCGTGCTCCGTGAGGAAGGGGGCGGCGACGACGGCGAACAGGGCCACGTTGCGGCCGGCGGTGAAGGCCAGGGCGCTGAAGAGGGCGAACGCAAGGAGGTCGCCCCAGTCCTTCTCCCTGGGCGAGAGGGCCAGGGCCCAGGCCGTGGCCAGCCACAGCCAGAGGAAGGGGTGGAAGTCCAGGCGGTGGAAGTCCGGCGAGGCCCACTCCTGGATGAACTGCTGGAGGGCCCCGATCCCCACCGTCTGGAAGGGGTAGAGGAGCATCCGCGGCCCCTGGGGGTTCAGGGAGACGGCCGCCGCCGAGAGGAGGCCGGCCAGGGCCAGCGGGCCGCCTCTGACCTCACCCACCCCCTGGGGGAGGGGGGAGGTACGGCTGGGGATGGGGCCGCTCCTTCCCGAGAAGGCCAGGGCGTTTGCTGCTTCCCCCACGACGCCGCAGGCGAGGAGGAGGAGGCCGGCCATCCACGCCGCGTGGAGGTTAGCCCAGAGGGCGAAAAGGGGCGGCAGGAGCCACAGGGCGCGCCCCCCGCGCCCACGGTACCGGCGGACGAGGGCCCAGACCGCGGCCGTGAGGAAGAGGGAGGCCACCTGCGGCCGCACGGACCAGAAGACAGCCGAGGCCAGCGCGGCGAGGAGCACGCCCACGGCCCGCACGTAGAGATGCCCCGGCGAGGTCCAGAAGACCAGGGCGAAGGTCGCCACGACCGCGCAGGCGAGCCCCAGCGCGAGGGCGCCGAAGCCCCCCAGGCGGTAGAGCCCATAGAGGCCCACCTGGGCGAGCCAGCTCTGGTCCACCCAGGGGTGGCCGAAGCGGGTGTGGGAGAAGGGGTCGGTGAGGGGGATGGCGCGGGCCTGGACGATGGCCTCGCCGCTCCGCAGGTGCCACCACATGTCCCAGTCGGCCGCAGGGCGCAGGGCCATGGCGAAGATGCCGGCGAAGAGCACCCAGATCAGGAGCCTCCTTGAGTCAAGCCACGTCCAGAGCCGTTGTGGTCGCATCTTCTGGTGGCCGTGTGTGACACCTCACCCCTGCCCCCGTCGCCTTCGGCGGCTCCTTTCCCTCCCCGCCCGGGGAGAGAAGGGGGCCGGGGGGATGGGAGAGGTCCCTGCCTGCGCCTCACTCCTGCTTCCTGGCGATCTTGGCCCAGGTATCCTTCAGGGGCACCGTGCGGTTGAAGACCAGGAGGTCCGGGGTTGTATCCGGGTCCACGCAGAAGTACCCCAGCCGCAGGAACTGGTAGCGGCTCTCCGGCGCGGCGCCGGCCAGGCTGGGCTCCACCTTGCACCCCGTCAGGACTTCCAGGGACTTGGGGTTCAGGTACTGCCGCCAATCCCCTTCCACGGCGTCCAGGTCCGGCACGGTGAAGAGGTGGTCGTAGAGGCGGACTTCGGCGTCCAGGGCGTGGGCAGCCGAGACCCAGTGGAGCGTCCCCCGGACGACACGCCCATCGGGTGTGGCCCCGCCGCGGCTTTCGGGGTCGTAGGTACAGCGCAGTTCCACCACCTCGCCCTTCTCGTCCTTGACCACATCCACGCAGGTCACGTAGTAGGCGTGCTTCAGACGTACCTCGCGGCCGGGGGCCAGGCGGAACCACCCCTTGGGCGGGTCTTCTGCAAAGTCGTCCCGCTCCACGTAGAGGACCCGCGAGAAGGGCACAAGGCGCGTGCCCGCGGAGGGGTCCTCCGGGTTGTTGTCGGCCTCCAGGTACTCCACCTGGCCCTCGGGGTAGTTCTCAATGACCAGGCGCAGGGGCCGCAGGACGGCCATCCGCCGGGAGGCGCGCTTGTTGAGGTCCTCCCGCAGGCAGTGCTCCAGGAGGGCGATGTCCACCAGGCTGTCGGTCTTGGCCACGCCGATGCGCTCGCAGAAGTCGCGGATGGCCTCGGGGGTGTAGCCGCGGCGGCGCAGGCCAGCGATGGTGGGCATGCGGGGGTCGTCCCACCCGCGGACGTACCCCTCCTCCACCAGGACGAGAAGTTTGCGCTTGCTGAGGACGGTGTGGCTCAAGTTCAGGCGGGCGAACTCAATCTGGCGGGGGTGGTGCACGCCGAGTTGGTCCAGGAACCAGTCGTAAAGGGGCCGGTGGTCCTCAAACTCCAGCGTGCAGATGGAATGGGTGACCCCCTCAATAGCATCCGACTGGCCGTGGGCCCAATCGTAGGTGGGGTAGATGCACCATGCATTCCCCGTGCGGTAGTGCTCCGCGTGGAGGATGCGGTACATGATGGGGTCCCGCAGGTTCATGTTCCCGGAGGCCATATCAATCTTGGCCCGCAGCACATGGCTCCCGTCCGGGAACTCCCCGGCCCGCATGCGCCGGAAGAGGTCCAGGTTCTCCTCCACGGAGCGGTTGCGGTAGGGGCTCTCCTTGCCGGGGCGGTTGAAGTCGCCGCGGTACTCCCGGATCTCCTCCGCGCTGAGGCTATCTACGTAGGCCTTGCCCGCCTTGATCAGTTGCTCCGCCCACTCGTACAACTGCTCAAAGTAGTCCGAGGCGAAGTAGAGGCGGTCCCCCCAGTCAAATCCCAGCCAGCGGACATCCCGCAGGATGGCCTCCACGTATTCCATCCGCTCGGTGAGGGGGTTGGTGTCATCCATGCGCAGGTTGCAGACGCCCCCGAACTCCTCCGCCAGGCCGAAGTTCAGGCAGATGGATTTGGCGTGGCCGATGTGGAGGTAGCCGTTGGGCTCCGGGGGGAACCGGGTCACCACCTTGCCGCCAAACCTGCCGGTCCGCAGGTCTTCCTGGATGATGTCCCGGATGAAGTGGGAAGTGGGCGCAGGCTCGGCTTTGGACATGGCTACGGGTCTCCTCCTTCGCTCCTTCCCCGCGCCGGGGCGGCGCGGCTTCTTAATAACGCCTGCAAGTATACCGCGGGGGAGGTGAAAAGGCAACCGGGTGAGGAACGCTCCGTAAGGGCTCCCGGCAGGCCCAGGCCCGCCTTCCCTCGCGGTCGGTCCTCGCGGGGCCACAGGACGGTGCGTTCCGCAGACACCCGCTGCAGGACCTCACCCTTACCCCGCCCTTTGCAGGGCGGGGAGGTTCCGTTGCGGTTGTATCTTGTGTTGGTGAGTCGGGGACGTGGGAAGACCGATCTCTCCCATCCCCCCACCCCCTTCCCTCCCCGCATCGGGGAGGGAAGG
>JBMFPD010000147.1:0-8058 GCA_049969295.1 Anaerolineae bacterium
GTGGATGGTGCCGCCTTCCACGGTAAGGGTGATGCCGTCGTTGGCCCGCACCGGGCCGAAGCGCTTGTGGATGTCCAGCAGTTCAACCTTCATGGGCCACGTCCGGAGAGTGTGGCATGGTTGCCTGCGACCTCACCCCCCGCCGCCTGCGGCGGCACCGGGGGATGGGAGAGGTCATGAACCCCAACCTCCCCCCTTCCCCTCTCCGGCGCGGAGAGGGGAAGGGGGATAGGGAGAGGTCCCCAAGGGGCGATGGAGGACCTCTCCCTGAACTGCTCCATCACTCGCTCGGCCCGGTCATCCCTTCCAGCAGTTTCGGGAAGTACCAGACGTTCTTCTCCCAGACGGCTTTCTCGCCCGCCTTCAGGTACACGGTGCCGTCCTGGAAGTTCAGGGGGCCGACGAAGAGGTCAATGGAACCGTCCGCCAGGCCCTGGATGAACTTCTCGGTGGCCGCCTTGGCCTCAGCCGAGAGCGCGGGCCCGAAGACGAACCCCACCGCGCTCGTGTCGGGGTTGTTGATGTCGGTCCAGTCGGGGCCATCCCAGGTCCAGTGCTGCTTCCAGGTCCCTTCCATGACCTGCTTGACGATGCGCACGTACCCGGGGCCCCAGTTGAAGTAGGGCACGCCCAGGCAGACCTCCGGCTTTTCGTCGCAGGCGTTCTTGAAGTCGTAGGGGACGGCCCAGACCTGCTTGCCCTGGTCGTGCAACTGGCCGGCCACCACCAGGGCCTCGGTGGTGTCAATGCCGGACATGAGCACGTCCACCCCGGCGGCGAAGAAGTCGTTGGAGACCTTGGTGGGGTCCAGGGTGACGCCGGGGATGTTGAACCAGAAGCCGATCCACTTGACGTCAAACTTCAGGTCCTCGGCGGGCTTGCCCCGGTAGGTCGTCCAGCAGTACCTGGCCCCCAGATAGGCCGAAGCGGCCAGACGGCGGGTCTCGTCATTGATGAGGGGACCCAGGTACCCGAGTTTCCCGGTCTGGGTGGTCATGGCGGCGGCGCAACCGGCGATCATCTTGCCGTATTCCATCTTGCCCATGTAGTTCCCCAGGTTCGGGGGGGCCTTGCCGGTCATGGCATCGTCGCCGGAGATGTTGACGAAGATGGTATCCTTGTACTTCTCCGCCGCGAGGCGCGTCTCCTGGACGAAGTCGTCGGAGGTGGTGAAGATGAGTTTCGCGCCCTTGGCGATCATGTCGCTCACGACCTGGTCCAGCGTGGTCCCCTTGCGGTCGGACGGGTTGAGTTTGTCCAGCCAGATCATCTTGGTGCCGGGGACCTTCTGTTCCACGTACTGGGCTGCGGTGTAGTGGGCCTCGCTCCAGCCGTGGTCGTTGTACGGTCCGACCAGGACGACGCCGAAGATGAAGGGCTCCTTCGTGGCAGGGGGCGGCACGGGGGTATCCGTCGGCTTCGGTGCCGGCGTGGGGGTCGGCGCGGCCGCCGGGGCGCAGGCGTTCAACCACAGGGCAGCGACGATCAGGGACATCCAGACCCAAGCCCATCTCTTGCGGGACATAGAACCTCCTCCTCGCGTGCGTGGTCAAAGTGAACAGGCCTCATTGGAGAGAAAGGGTCTGTCTGGGGTACCACCTCCTTTCCCGAAGGGGCGGGCGGCCCTGCATCCGCCCTCAGAGGACTGTGCCGCCGTGGGAACGGCTGCAGTTTAGCACACACAAAGCCCTCCGTCAAGCCGCGCCCGCCTTTGTCGCGGTGGTGGAGGCTGTTGGCAGTCTCCAGCAAGGATGGCACAAGGTCACCTTTACAAAAGGGAAGGCTATCACCGCTCTTCCCGGCGCAGAGGGCACGCCTCCTGGCGTGCCCTACGGTCTGCCGTGCCAGAAGGCTGTCAGAGTTCTATAAGGATGGAGTAGCCCTGGGCTGGGGGAAGGGAGCGCGGCCGCTCCGTTGAAAAGTCGCTGTGGGCCAGCCCTAATGCAGGATCTTGCTCAGGAACTGCTTGGTCCGCTCGTGCTTGGGCGCGGTGAAGAGGAGTTCCGGGGTCGTCTCTTCTATGATCTGTCCCTCGTCCATGAAGAGGATGCGGTCCGCCGCGGCCCGGACGAACCCCATTTCGTGGGAGACCACCACCATGGTCATCCCCTCCCGGGCCAGTTGCAGCATCACGTCCAGCACTTCCTTGATCATCTCTGGGTCCAGGGCGCTGGTGGGCTCGTCAAAGAGCATGATCTTGGGCTGCATGGCCAGCGCCCGGGCGATGGCCACTCGCTGCTGCTGCCCCCCGGACAGCTGGCTGGGGTACGAGTCGGCCTTCTCCGGGATGCCCACCTTGGCCAGTTCCTCCCGGGCGATGCGCTCTGCCTCCTCCGCCGAACGCTTGCGCACCACCCTCTGGGCCAGCATGACGTTCTCCAGCGCCGTCAGGTGGGGGAACAGGTTGAAGGACTGGAAGACCATCCCCACCTCGGCCCGCACCTTGTTGATGTTGGTCCTCTCGTCGTCCACCGGGATGCCGTCCACGATGATGGTGCCCGAATCCGGCTTCTCCAGGTGGTTGATGCACCGCAGGAGGGTGGACTTCCCCGACCCGCTGGGCCCGATGATGACCACCACCTCGCCACGGTAGACGTCAAAACTCACGCCCCGCAGGGCTCGCACCCGCCCGAAACTCTTGTAGACATCCCGCACCTGGATGATCGGCTCTGCCATCCTGCACCTCACCGTCCCACGGACCAGCGGCGCTCCACATAGGCCACGATGCGGGTGAAGGTGAGGGTCAGCACCAGGTAGATGAGCGCCACCATGGCCCAGGTCTCAAAACTCAGGAAGGTCCGTGCCATGTACTCCCGGCCCCGGCGCGTCAGGTCCGGCACGGCCAGCACCGAGACCAGGGAGGAATCCTTGAGCAGCGAGACGAACTCGTTCCCCACCGGCGGCAGGATGACCCGCACCGCCTGGGGCAGGATGACGTAGCGCATGGCCTGCACGTAGGTCATCCCCAGGGACCGTGCCGCCTCCATCTGCCCCTTGTGGATGGACTGGATGCCCGCCCGGAAGATCTCGGACATGTAGGCTCCGTAGCAGATGGTGAACCCCAGCACCGCCGCGGCGAAGGGGCTGAGTTTGAGGTTGACGAGCCACTGGCCCACCGACGGCAACGGGCCCATGAGCGCGTTCCCGATGTTCCCCAGCACCTGCGGCAGGGCGAACCAGATGAACAGCAGTTGCACCAGGAGGGGGATGCCGCGGATGACCTCCACGTACAGGGAGGCCAACCCCTTGATGAGGGGGTTCCCCGAGAGGCGGCCCAGCCCTCCGAACATGCCCACCAGCAGGATGAAGGCAAAGGCGACCACCGTCAGGCGCAGGGTGACGAGGATGCCGTCCGAGAGGAAGGTGAAGATCTCGCCGAACGGCTTCGGCCTCCCCTGCACCAGGCCCACGATGAGGGCCAGGACCGCCACGACCAGCACCCACCAGGTGTCCACAGCGGCCAGGCGCGAGAATCCCTTCGGCTTCGCCTCTTCCGGCCAGGCCTTCTCCGCTACGTCGCCACGGGCAGTCTTTTCCATGCCCCCTCTCCTTTACGACCTCAGCCGCGGGTCCAGGGCGTCCCGCAGGCCGTCGCCCAGCAAGTTGAACCCCATCACCGTGAGCATGATGGCCAGCCCCGGGAAGAAAACCGTGTGCGGCGCGGTGAAGACCAGGTTGCGGTGCTGTGCCAGCATGAGGCCCCATTCGGGGACCGGCGGCTGCGCGCCCAGACCGATGAAACTGAGTGCCGCCGCATCCAGGATGGCCGTGGCGATGCCCAGCGTCCCCTGCACGATGAGGGGCGTGAGCGCGTTGGGGAGCACCGTGCGGAAGAGGATGCGCGCTGGCGGCACGCCCAGGGCCCGGGCCGCCAGCACGTAGTCCAGTTCCTTGATGGAGAGGATGCTGGCCCGCACCACCCGGGCGTAGACCGGGATGGAGACGAAGGCGATGGCGTAGAGGGCGTTGATGAGCCCCGGGCCCAGGATGGCCACCACGGCGATGGCCAGGAGCAGGCTGGGGAAGGCCAGCATGACGTCCATGATGCGCATGAGGATGTTATCCACCTGCCGGCCGAAGTAGGCGGCCACCGCGCCTACCACCGCGCCCACCACCACCGCCGACCCCACGGTGAACAACCCGATGAAGAGGGAAACGCGGGTCCCGTAGATGACGCGGCTGAGCACATCGCGCCCCAGGGCGTCCAGGCCCATCCAGTGCTCCCGGCTGGGCGGGGCGTTGCGGTGGATGAGGTCCTGGGCGAGGGGGTCGTAGGGCGCGACCACGGGCGCCAGGAGCGCGAGGAGCAGGAGCGCCCCCAGGATGGCCATGCCCCCGATGGCCACCGGGTTGCGGACCAGGTGGCGGAGGGCATCCCCCGTCGGGGTGCGCACCCGCTGCCTCAAGCCCGATTCCCGGAGGAGCGCGGTCCTGGATTCTACCGCTTCAGTCTGGGCCATCTTCCCTATTCCAACCGGATCCTGGGATCAAGCCAGGCATAGGTCAGGTCCACGATGAGGTTGACGAAGACGAAGATGGTGGCGATGACCAGCACTGCCCCCTGGACCACCGGGTAGTCCCGGGCCAGGATGCGGTCCACCATCAAGCGCCCCACCCCGGGCAGGGAGAAGACCGTCTCCGTGAGGAAGGCTCCGCCCAGGAGGTACCCCACCTCCAGGCCGATGACGGTGACGATGGGGAGCATGGCGTTCTTCAGGGCGTGCCGCCAGAGGACCATCCGAGGCGTCAGCCCTTTGGCCCGCGCCGTGCGGATGTAGTCCTGGTTGAGGACCTCCAGCAGGCTGGAACGGGTCATGCGGGCGATGATGGCCGTGGGGATGGTGGCCAGGGCCGCCGCCGGCAGCACCAGGTGCTTGACCGTGTCCCAGAAGGCCGCCATGTGGCCCGTGCCGAGCGACGTCAGCAGGCGGAAGCCCGAGAGGAAATCCACCAGGGCGTACAGGGCGCGGGGGGTGGTCAAGGGGTCCAGGTTCCAGAGCCTCGTCAGGGCGACCACGTCCACGCCCACGGTGGAGCGTCCGGAGGGGGGCAGCCACCCCAACTTGAAGGCGAAGACGAACATCAGGATGAGTCCAAGCCAGAAGATGGGCATGGAGACGCCCACGTTGGCCAGGACCATCGTGGCCAGGTCCACAACGCTGTTGTTGCGCACAGCCGCGACGATGCCGGCCAGGATGCCCAGGGTGACGGCCAGCATCATGCTGGCAAGGGTCAGTTCAAAGGTCATGGGCAGCCGCTGGATCAGTTCGGCCGTGACCGGCTGCCCCGTCTTGATGGACGTCCCCAAGTCCCCCCGGAGGATGTTGTAGAGGTAGCGGCCGAACTGGACGTAGATGGGGTCGTTCAGGCCCATGCGCTCGGCGAAGGCCGCGCACATCTCCGCCGTGGCCCGCTCCCCCAGCATGACGCGGCAAGGGTCCCCTGGGATGAGGCGCAGCATGGAGAAGGTGATGATGGAAATGCCCAGGAGGACGGGGACGAGCATCGCCAAACGCCGCAGGATGTACTTGCCCACTCCCTCCCCTCACACCCTCGGTAAAAAATTACAATAAGGGGCAACGCGTGCCGCCCCTGTCCGTTTGGCTCCAACCCCACCTCCGAGCCCCGTTTCCATGCACGCGGAGCTGGAGGAGGGGTTCTCAACGCTTATTTGAGCCCCGCTTGAGAACCGTGGCCCTTCTTGTGGTTGGTCCGAGGGCAAGGGTGGGGGTGGGGGAGACCCCACCCCCACCGTACGTTCGGCTCCAGGCCTCAATCCCCCTTGAAGCCGCCGAAGAAGGCCGTCCAGTAGTAGAACTCGCCGGTCCGCCCCTTGTGCAGCGGGTGGTTGGGGTCCCACTGGCGCAGGAAGTTGACCACTACCGCCTGGGCGTTGAAGGGCGTGCCGTCCTGGAACTTCACCCCCTTGCGGAGGTAGAAGGTCCACTCGGTGGCATCGGGGTTGGACTCGTACCGTTCGGCCAGGGCAGGCACCACCTCCGTGGTCCCAGGCTTGAAGGCCAGGAGCCCCTCGAAGATCTGGGTGCAGACCTCAAAGGACTCGCCGTCGGTCTCGTCGGTGCAGTCCAGGGAGATGGCGTCGCCGTTCTTGGCGTAGATGAGGGTGTCGGCATCGCCCATAGAGACGACGGCGTAGACTTCCTGGTTCAGGGGGCTGGCCAGGAGGCCCTGCACTTCCTTCTTGGCCGCCAGGGCCGAGCCGCCGTGGGCGATGGGCACCATCGGCACGTGCTGCTTGATGAGGGCGTTGACCTCATCGTACAGCCGCTGCCGTTCGGCCTGGTCCGAGATGGTGGCGGCCTTGTTCAGGCGCTCCACGATGTCGGGGAAGGGATCGCCGAACTGCATGCCCGAGCCGGTCCCCGTGAAGTGGAAGTCCAGGAAGTTGGTGGGGTCGGGGTAGTCGGCCAGCCAGCCGAGGAGGCCCATCTCCAGTTCGCCGGCTGCAGCGGCATCCAGGAAGGCACCGGACTCCATGACGTTGATGGTGACCTTGATGCCGCACTCGGCCAGCTGGGCCTGGATGGCCTCGGCCACCTTGGTGGGCTCGGGCAGGTAGCCGCGCACCACGTCCCGCAGGCTCAGGCGGGCCTCAAAGCCATTCGGGTAGCCGGCCTCGGCCAGGAGGGCCTTGGCCTTCTCCACATCGCGGTCGTACCACTTGAGGCCCTTGGTGTAGCCGAACATGCCGGGCGGCAGGAACTGCTCGGCCACCAGGGTGGCTGGCGGGTAGAAGGCCTTCACCAGCGCCTCGCGGTCCACGCACATGCCCACGGCCTGGCGCACCCGCTCGTCGTCAAAGGGCTTGATGTTGCGCTGCATCCACAGGTAGCCGATGTTGAGCGGGGGCCGCTCCAGCACCTGCAGGTTGGGGTCGGCCTTGGCAGCGGGGAAGTCGTCGGTGCCCAGGTTGTTGATGACATCCACCGTGCCAGCCTTGAGTTCCAGGAAGCGGGCCGCGGCCTCGGGGATGGGGCGCATGACCAGGGTCTTGATCTTGGCCGGCTCACCCCAGTAGTCCGGGTTGGCCTCCAGGGTGATGTGGTCGTCCCGCACCCACTCCACCAGTTTGTAGGGGCCGGTGCCCACCGGGTTCATGCCCAGGTCGCCGCCACCGCCGTACTTCTCCAGGTTGGCCGGGCTGTGGATGGCCAGGGAGCCGAAGGCCACCTTGAAGGGCAGGGCGGGGTCGGGCCGGCAGAGGCTGATCTTGACGGTGTAGTCGTCCAGGGCCTCAATCCCCTTGAAGTTCTGGGCGCCGGCGCAGACATCCTCCACGGGCTTGACCATGGCGCCGCCGGTGATCCACTTGGCGTAGATCTCGTCGTACTTGCCGGAGGCCCGGACCTTCTTGAGCCCCTCGTTGAAGAGGTTCAGGAGTTCGGTCTCGCCCTTGCGCACCACGAGGCCGTAGTACTCTTCGGTGAAGGGCTCGCCCACGATCTTCAGTTTGCCTTTGAAGGTCTCGGAGGCCAGGGCATAGTCGGCGGCGACGGGGGTGTCCACCACCACGGCGTCAATGTTGCCGTTGACCAGGTCCAGGAGGGCCAGGTCAATGGTGTCGTATTCCTTGAGGGTGGCTCCCTGGATCTTCTCCACGGCGAAGGCCCCCGTGGTGCCGATCTGCGCACCCACCACTTTGCCCGGCAGGTCTTCGTGGCTCTTGATGCGGGTCTCATCGGCCCGCACCACCACGGCCTGGCCGGCGTTGATGTAGGGGTCGGAGAAGTCGTACTTCTGCTTCCGCTCGTCGGTGATGGTCACGGACGAGAGGATGGCGTCGTACTCACCCGCCTCAAGGCCGGCGAAGATGCCGTCCCAGGCCGTGTTCTTGAACTCCACCTCAAACCCCATTTCCTGGGCGATGGCGTTCATCAGGTCGATGTCAAAGCCCACCATCTGCTTGTTCTCGTCCACGAACTCCATGGGCGGGAACGTGGCATCGGTGGCGATGACGAACTTCTTGACCGCCGGGGCCGGCGTCGGGGTCGGTGGGACAGGGGTGGGCGTGGGCGGGACCGGCGTCGGGGTCGGCGG
>JBMFPD010000148.1:0-8047 GCA_049969295.1 Anaerolineae bacterium
CCCCCCTTCTCTCCCCGATGCGGAAGGGGGTGGGGGGATGGGAGAGGTCGGTCTTCCCGCGTCCCCGACTCACCAACCCAAGATGCAACCGCAACAGCCAACCACCCCAGTTGCCCAAGTGGGCACATCCTTGTATAATCCGCGCCGTCATCTGCACCCCGCGTCGGAGGTGAGCCGATGCGTTCCCATGCGGTGGTCCTTGCCCTTCTGCTCCTCGCCCTGGCTGCAGGCGCGGGCGCTGCGTCGGAGAGGGCCCAGGATGCCCTCCAGCCGGTGGTCCTGGTGGGGTACACGGACTGGGTCCTGCCCAGCCCAAGCGTACAGCCTGCACCAGAGGCCCTGGAACGGGTGCAGGACGCGCTCCGCAGGGCCGTGGAGCGGTACGGTCCGCCGCCCCTCACCCCCGTCTACCTGGCCTTCCAGACCCCCGACAGCACCATCGTGGACGCGGTCAGCGCGTGCCAGGGGGAGGACTGCAGGGCGGGGTGCAGGCCAGGGCTGACCTTCTACGTCTTCCCGGCCCAGCGACCCGACGGCCGGCCCCGGCTGGACCTGACCGACCGCTTCCTGCAGTGGTGACAGCACGAGAAGCCTCCGAGGGGGAAAGGACCATGCACGCTCTACAGGCAGACCTTCTTGTGGTGGGCGGGAAGATCCTCACGCTGGACGACCGTTGGACGGAGATAGACGACGGCGCGCTGGCCGTGGCCGGGGGGGCCATCGTCGCCCTCGGCCCGCGGGAGGAGGTCCAGGGCCGTTACCTGGCGCGCGAGGTGCTGGATGCCTCCGGTCGCCTGATCATGCCCGGCCTGATCAACGCCCACACCCACGCGCCCATGACCGTCTTCCGCGGCCTCGCGGACGACCTGCCCCTGGATACTTGGCTGAAGGAGTACATCTGGCCCGCTGAGGCCCAGCACGTGAACCCGGACATGGTCTACTGGGGCACGCAACTGGCCGCGGCGGAGATGATCCAATCGGGCATCGTGGCCTTCGCCGACATGTACTTCTACGAGGATGACATCGGCCGCGCCGCCCGCGATGCAGGTATCCGCGTCGTGCTGGGTGAGGCCCTGGTGGACTTCCCCTCCCCCAACACCAAGACGCCCGAGGAGGGCCTGGCCTACGTGCGGGAGTCCTTCGCCCGCTGGGCTGGCGACCCCTGGGTCACGGTGGGGCTCCAGCCCCACTCCACCTATGCCTGCTCGCCCGACCTCCTGGTGCGGGCCAAGGAACTGGCCGCCGAGTTCGGGGCCATCTACCTCATCCACGCCGCCGAGACAGCCCAGGAAGTGGAAGACGTGCGCCGCCGCTACGGGCGCAGCCCCGTCGGCCACCTGGAGGCCCTGGGCATCCTGGATGCCCGCGTCGTCCTGGCCCACGGGGTCCACCTGACGGAGGACGAGATCGCCCTGCTGGCGGAGCGGGGTGCGAGCGTGGCCCACTGCCCGGAAAGCAACATGAAACTGGCCTCCGGCGTGGCCCCCCTGCCCGCGCTCCGCAGGGCAGGGGTGAACGTGGCCCTGGGCACCGATGGCGCGGCCAGCAACAACGACCTGAACCTCTGGGGGGAGATGGGGACGGCGGCCAAACTGCACAAGGTCTGGAGCGGCGACCCCACCGTCGTCTCCGCCCGCGAAGTGGTCTGGATGGCGACCCGGGGCGGTGCCCGCGCCCTGGGCCTGGAGGACCGCCTGGGAAGCCTGGAAGTGGGCAAGCGCGCCGACTTCCTCTGCCTGGACCTGGACGCGCCCCACATGGTCCCCCTCTACGACACCTACTCCCACCTGGTCTACGCAGCCCGCCCCAGCGATGTGCGCACCGTCGTCATTGAAGGGCGGGTGGTGTACGACGAGGGGGAGTGGAAGACCATAGACCTGCCGCGCGTCTACGCCCACGTGCGCGCCCTGGCCGGGCAGTTGGTGGGGCGGTGGGCCCGCGACCCCAACTGGCGGAACACCGTGGGCCAGTAGCGTGGAGGAAGACGGGTGGACGGCGAAGGAGGCCCTCTCCCCTCTTCCGAGGCGGAGGTCCAGCGCCTCCTCTACTTCCTGAGCCGGAAGGTCAAGAAGGCGGTCCGGGAGTTCCGCCTGTTGGAGGACGGGGACCGCGTCCTCGTGGCCGTCTCCGGAGGGAAGGACAGCCTCTCCCTGCTCCTCCTCTTGCAGGCCCTTCGGAGGGAACTGCCGGTCCGCTACGACCTCCACCCTGTGCATGTCCGCCTCGCGGAGGACGCCCCCTGCCACCCAGGAGACCCTTCCGCCCTGGCGCAGTGGGTGGCGGAGCGGACAGGCCTGGAACTTCTGGTCGTCCCTATGGAGCCGGCCCGCGGGGAGCCCGGGCGGCCGGGGCAATCCCCCTGTTTCCACTGCGCCTGGCGGCGGCGGAAGGCCATCTTCCTGGCGGCGGACCGCCTGGGATGCAACAAGGTGGCCCTGGCCCACCACGCCGACGACGTGGCCCAGACGACCCTGATGAACCTGGCGAACCAGGGGCGGCTGGACACCATGTGGCCCCGCGTGGCCTTCTTCGGGGGCCGCTTCACCGTCATCCGGCCTCTCTTCTTCGTGCCGGAGAAGGACCTGGCACGCCTGGCCCGGGTGGCTCTGTTCCCTCCTGCGCCGCCTCCCTGCGCCGCGGCCGAGGCGACACAGCGGGCCTTCATGGCCCGCATCCTGGAGGAGTTAGAGACGCGCCAACCTCACGCCAAGGCCAACCTGTGGCGGGCCGTGCAGCGCTACGGCCGTCAGCCCACCCCGGAGGAAGAGGAGAGGGAGAGAGAGTTGTAGCAGGCGCTTCCCGACATGCCAGGGATGGAGGCCGCGCCTCCTGGCGCGCCCAGGGGCTGCTCCTTTCAATCCCCTGTGTGGAAGGTGAAGACCTGGGGGTAGAAGTAATTGGCACGGCTGTTCCAGAACATCCAGCCCCAGCCACCCGCGTCCGCAGCGGCCTGCATCTGCTGCCGGAGGTCGTCGGGGCCGTAGAAGTAATACTGGAGCCACGGCCTGACCCGGGTGCCCGGAGGGACCCGCCGGCTGGCCTCCTGGACGCTGCGGTACACCACCTCATAGGGCGAGGCATAGGGGTCCGCCAGGCCCAGATTGCCCGGGGCAAAGGTGGAGGGGTAGACCATAGGGCACAGGTAGTCCACGTAGGGTGCGACGTCCATTACCCGCTGCCCGATCCCCATCTCGCTTTCGGGATGGACTGTCACCGTCAGGCCGAAGACGTCCACACCAGTGAAGACGGGTTTGTCCTCCAGCGCCCTGGCGAAGGCGCGCATGAACCCCTGGATGGCGGCGATGCGGGTCTCCCGCGTGCTCTCCTGGCCGTAGTCCACCGCTCCCACTTCCCCGTCCGAGGGGAAGCGTATGTAGTCCAACTGGATTTCGTCAAACCCCAGGTCGGCCACCTCCCGGGCCAGGGCGAGGTTGTAGTCCCACACGTCTGAAAGGTAGGGGTTCACCCAGGCCATGCCGCTGCGGTCCAGCCAGAGGGAGCCATCGGGACGGTGCAGGGCCCACTCCGGACGGGCCTCGGCCAACACCGGGTCCTTGAAGACCACCATCCGCGCCACTGTGTAGAGGCCGTGCTCCCGGCAGAAGGCGAGGAGTTCCTCCAGGTCCATCAGATCGGTGCGGAAGGCTCCGGCCTCCTGGGCGATGGCGTTGCGGGGGCGGAAGGCCAGCCTGCCCTTATCCCCTTTCACGTCCACGACCACCCCGTTCAGGTCGCTCTCGGCGGCCAGACGCAGGAGGTCCTGGACGGCAGCGCGGTCGCTCAGCCGGCCCAGGGGGATGTAGAGGGCGTGGACCACGTGGGGCTGCAGGAAGAAGTCCAGTTCGGCCCTTCCCCCGGAAGGGGTGGGGCGCACGGTGACGCCGGCCGAGGCCCCCGGCGCGCGCAGGGCTTCTGCCAGGGCTTCCGGGTCCAGGCGAAAGGCCGTCTTGCGGTAGCCAGCAGCGAGGATCAGGACCGTGGGCGGCGCTTCGTAGCCAGCCAGGCGGTACCGACCCTGCTCGTCGGCGCGTACCAGGCCTGCAGGGGTGTAGAGCCGCGCCCGGGGGATGGGGAGCCCGGTCTCGGCGTCCAGGACCGTGCCCTCCACCACCTGCGGCAGGAGGCGGAGCACCACGTGGCGGTCCGGGGGCGTTGGGATAGCGGCGGGGAGGTACCCCTCTGCGCGCACACGGACCTCTTCCCCAGGGGCCACACCCAGGAGGATGGCCTGCCCGGTGCTGTCCGCCTGGGCCTCCCCCACCAATGCCCCTACCCATGCCCCGCGCACCGGCTCTCCGGAGAGGAGGTCCAAGACCTGCACCACCGTAGGCAGGGGCGTCAGCCGGAACTCCAGCCGTTCCTGGCCTGCGTACGTCCAGACGAGGGGCTCGTACCCATCCGCCTCCACCTGCCCCTGGTCGCCGGGCCTCAGCCGCTCCAGGACGAAGGTGCCGTCGGGGCCGGTGCGGATTTCCTGGGGGCCGATCCGGACTCGGGCCTCGGCGATGGGCTCCTCCCGAGGGCCCTTTGAGAGGACACGGCCTGGGGTGCGGCGGGGTGCAAGCACCACCTCCAGGGGGGGCGGCGCGCCCTCTGACGGGGCCTGCCATGCCCCTCGCCACGGCAGGAATCCCTCGGCCTGGACCTGCACCTCCAGCGCCCCTGGCGCTCGGCAGAAGGTGATGCGGCCATCCGCGTCGGCCTGGACCTCCTGGGAGCCTGCGGTGGCCCGCGCACCGGGCACGGGCGCGCCCTGGGGGTCCTGCACACAGAGGGTCAGGCAGAGGGGCTGAAGCCACACCTCCAGCGGGTTGTGGCTCTCCTGGTGGCGGCGGACCTCTTCAGGAGAGAGGCGGAGGTCTGCGGGGAGGAACCCCTCAGCCTCGGCCCGCAGCGCGACCGCCCCCTGCAGGCGCAACCACCGACATCGGCCCGTGGCGTCGGTGGTGCAGGGCTGGCCAGCGGCCAGGGCCCGCGCCCCGGCGAGGGGGACACCGCGCTCTCCATCCCGCACGTGCACCGTCAGTTCCAGGGGGGAGAGGGCGAGGTCCTTCTGCAGGCGGCGGGGATGGGCGATGCGCGTATCCAGGGGGATTTCCAGAGGGGCGAAGCCCGGCGCCTGGGCCCACAGGACCCACTGGCCAGGCGGCAGGTGCACCTGGAACACCCCCTCCTGGACCGGGACCGGGGTGCCCGAGACCTGCACTTCCGCGCCCGGGATGGGCAGGCTGCTCAGTGCATCCCGCACCGTGCCCTGGAGGGTGGCCGTCTGAAAGGCGGCTCGGATGGCCGTCACGAGGCAGGCCACCGCGAGGGCGAGGAGCAACGGGGGCAAGCCCCCGGTCCTCCAGCGGGAGCGTCCGGGTCTGAGGTCCATCGGGTCCTCCGTGCAGAACTCCTCCTGGCCTTTCCAGCGCGTGAAAAGGGCCGGAGGCCGCTGGAAGGCCGCCGGCCTTTTCTGAAGGGCGGCTCTGTCAACTGGCAAAAGAGCCGGAAGCGGAAGGCCTTTTGCCCAGTCTCAAGGGCTGCGGCCCCGAGGGGTCGGCCATTCCCCGCGTTCTTCCAGTGCCACGGTGGTTTGGAGCGGGCAGGTGGGCCCATCAGGATTCGAACCTGAGACCGACCGGTTATGAGCCGGCTGCTCTGCCGCTGAGCTATGGGCCCGGAAGAGGGGGGACTTTCTACAAAATTATACCACAGGGGGCGGATCTGAGGCAACTGGCGGCACGCACTGTTACGGTTGCATCTTGTGTTGGTGGTCTCGGCCACCGGTAGGGCACGCCTGCGGCGTGCCAAAGAAGTCACGCTGCAAGCGTGACCTACGGTCTATAGGACTCTGACAACCTTCTGGCGCAGCAGACCGTAGCGCCGGGAGGAGCGGTTATGGCCCCCTTTTGTAAAAACGAGACAGCCCTGCGCACTTTCACCCAGCGCGCCCCGCCAGGAGGACTGCGCTCAGGCTCCCCGCTTTGAGCAGGGCCACCAGGCCGCACGTCCCCAGGACCCCGGCCGCGGGCACCAGCACCGCTGCCGTGAGCAGCGCACCCAGGAAGGCCCCGGCCAGGTCAGCCGCGTAGAGTACCCCGGCCACCCGGCTGGATGCCCCCAGGAGGCCGCTCGCGGCCGGGAACTCCAGCCCCACCAGGAACCCTGCCAGCACGTTCACCCCGTAGAGGAGGGCGGGCAGGAGGGCCTCCACCCACGGGGGCTGGAAAGGCCGGGCCAGTGCCCAGAAGGCCCCCGGCAGAAGGACCCAGAAGCCGAGCAAGTCCGCCTCCACCAGGACGAGGGCGCGCCCCGCCCGTTCGCTTCCTCCCTGCAGCCAGCGGGCCATGGCCACGCTCCCCAGGGCCAGGCCTCCCATGAAACTGGCCACCAGCGCGCCGATCTGGCCGTAGAGGTACCCCCGCAGAGCCTGGAAGGCGAAGATGACCAGGAGGTCCGCCGCCATGCCCCCGAACCCGGTGAAGGCCACGGTCGCCACGGTGACCTCGTCCCGCCCCAAGGCCCCACGCCAGGCCCCGAGGGCCACCACCAGGCCCACAGCCAGGGCGGCCGCGGCCAGCATCCCGTAGGAGACCCGTTCCAGCGCCAGGAAGAAGGGCCCCAGCCGCGGGGCGAACTGCTCGTTCCAGTAGGCCAGGCCCGCCAGGACCCCGCTCGGACGCAGGTCGGTGTTGACCGGCTCGGGCGGTGCCGCGGCCAGGGTCCGGGCCAGCCATTCCTCATGGGCCGGCAAGAACTTGTACCGGAGGTGCTGGACCGTGAGGAGCCGCGCTGCAAGCCTCCGGGCCTCCCACCGCCGGAGCAGGACCTCTTCCTGACCGGCCTCCAGGGGCACGCCCCGGGAGGCCAGCCACAGGGTGCTCTCGCCCGGGATGGCCCGCACGTGGGGGAAGACGGCCTCAAGGGTTGTCTGGACCCCCTTGTGGAGAGCTTGCTGGCCTGGGCTCAGGAAGTTGAGGCTCCCTGGCAGGGCGAAGGCCAGCACCCCCTGGTCGGAGAGGAGGGCATCCGCCAGAAGGAACATCTCCCGGCTGTAGAACCGGTTCAGGAGGAGGGTGGAGGGATAAGGCA
The DNA here is from genome assembly GCA_049969295.1 of Anaerolineae bacterium. GTDB lineage: Bacteria > Chloroflexota > Anaerolineae > DTPP01 > DTPP01 > DAOTYM01. The sequence continues at coordinate 7,078 of JBMFPD010000148.1, forward strand.
CGTTCATCAGGATGAGGTCGTAGCGCGCTTCGGCCGGCGGAGCGCCGCCCGCGGCGCGCGTCCGCACCAGGCAGCGGCCATCCATCACCTCCAGGTGCAGGGCCGGGTAGCCCAGTTCCGCCTCCGTGAGGGGGGTGGGGTTGGCCTGCACCGCCGCGATGAGGGCCGGGTCCAGTTCAGCGTAGTCCACTCGCTCCCAGCCGTACTTGGCCAGTTCCGCCAGCACGCCGCCCACACCGCCCCCCAGGACCAGGGCGCGCCGCGGCCGCTCCACCCAGAGGAGCGGCAGGTGGACCAGTTCCTCCACGTACGTCACATCGGGCACGGGGGCCGTGAGGACTGGGACGCCGTTGGCGAAAAAGGTGAACTGCTCCCCTGAGCGCACCACGGCCACGTTCCCGTAAGGGGAATCGCGGTAGAAGGTCAGGTTCTGGCCCGGCCACTGCCATTCCTGGGCTTTCCGGTTGAGCCGGTGGGCCGGGCCTGGGGCCAGGGCTGCCAGGGCCGCGGCGAGCAGGGGGATGCACCCCAGGAGGAGCGCACGCTCCACCTTCCGCAGAGGCTTCCCGGGCCTCCAGAGGAGGCTCACCGCCGACCAGAGGTTGCACGCCGAAAGGATGAAGGCGATGGTGAGGGCTGGCTCCCGCTGGACCAGGACCCAGGTGAAGGCAAACCCTCCCACGATGCCTCCCAGCGCCTCCAGAGCGTAGACCCGGCTGATGCCTGGCACGCCCTGCTCTCCTCTGGAGGACGCCCCGGTGGCCCTCCCCAGGAGCACGTGGCAACCCACACTGAACATGGCTCCGTCCACTAGGCCGATGGGCAGGAGCAGGAGGAAGGAAGCCAAGGCGGTAGGGCCCAGGCCGATCCCCTCGCCGGGCTGAACGCCCACCAGGTTGCGGATGCCGAAGGCCAGCCACACCGTGAGGGGGAGGACGCAGGCCAGGACGACCTGCAGAAACGCGTACAG
>JBMFPD010000149.1:0-7853 GCA_049969295.1 Anaerolineae bacterium
GTGCGGCGGCCTCATGTACCTGTGCCGCCGGCTGGTGTGGGGGGAGCGCGTGGGGGAGATGGCTGGGGTCCTACCGGCGACCGTGGTCATGGAGGGGCGCCCGGCCGGCCACGGCTACGTGGCCGGGGAGGTGGTCGGCGAGAACGCTTTCTACCCCGTTGGACTGACGTTCCGGGGCCACGAGTTCCACCACTCGCGGGTGGACCTGGAAGGCGACCTCCCCCGCGCCTTCCGGCTGCACCGGGGGCAGGGGCTGGGCGGTGGAGCGGACGGCCTGGTCTGGCGGAATGTGCTCGCCAGTTACACCCACGTCCACGCCGTGGGCACGCCCCAGTGGGCCCCAGGGCTGGTGGAAGCGGCCCGCCGGTTCCGGCGGGGAGAGGTCGTGAGGAAGGCGAGGTGAGGCACGGATGGCCACATCCAGGGAAGTTGTGGTGTCAGGTTCCTCGCTTCAGGCTCGGACGAAGGAGTTCCAAAGGGCTGGCCGAGCCGCGGTGCTGGTGGTGGGCCTGAACCACAAAGTCGCCCCCGTGGAAGTGCGGGAGCGGCTGGCCGTCTCCGCAGGGCATCTGCAGGAGACGCTGGCCCAGGTCCAGGCCCTTCCAGGCGTGACGGAGGCAGCCATCCTCTCTACCTGCAACCGCCTGGAACTCTACACCGCGGTATCGGAGGAGGGCGCGATCGGGGAGGTCCTCACCTTCCTCGCGCGCCGCGCCAGTGTGCCCCCGGAGGGCCTCCAGCCGTACCTGTACACCTACTGGGGAGCGGATTGTGCCCGGCACCTCTGCCGCGTCGCGGCCGGGCTGGATTCCCTCCTCATCGGCGAGTACCAGATCCAAGGCCAGGTCAAGGAGGCGCTCCAGGCCGCGGCAGAGGCCGGGACGGCAGGGGCGGACCTGACGGCCCTCTTCCAGCACGCGCTGCGCGCAGGGAAGGAGGTCCGGACCCGCACCGAAATCGGCCTGGGGGAGAAATCGCTGGCCGATGTGGTGGTGTGGGTGGCGGAGGAGCACCTGGCGGACCTCGCCCAGCGCCGCGCCCTGGTCATCGGGGCGGGGAAGATGGGGCGGATCGCGGCGCGGACGCTGGCCCGCAGCGGGTTCCGCTGGCTCTTCATCGCCAACCGCACGTTTGACAAGGCCCAGGCCCTCGCCGCGGAGGTGGGTGGCGACGCGGTGCACTTTGATGCCCTGCCGCAGGCGCTGGCCCAGGCGGACCTCGTCGTCGCCTCCACCGGCGCGCCCCACGTGGTGCTGCACCTGGAGCAGGTGCGAGAAGCCCTGCGGGGGCGAGAGGCTTCCCCCCTGGTGGTGCTGGACCTGGCCGTGCCGCGGAATGTGGACCCGGCCGTAGGGGACCTGCCCGGGGTGGTCCTCTACGACATAGACGACCTGATCGCGGTGGTGGCGCGGCGGCATCCCGTGGGAGCCCGGGCGATAGAAGAGGCGGAGGCCATCGTGGAGAAAGTGGTAGGGGACTACTGCGCCTGGCAGGAGGAACGGACGATGGCCTGCCTCATCCAGGCCCTGCGCGCCCAGGCCGACGCCATCCGCGAGACGGAGTTGGAGAAAGCCCTCTCCCGCCTGGGACATCTCTCGGAGCGGGACCGGGAAGTGGTCCGCGCCCTGGCCAAGGGACTGGTCAACAAACTCCTGCACACGCCCACCGTCCGCCTCAAAGGGTGCCCAGGGCCGGAGGCCCTGGCCCTTGCGGACGCCGTGGCCTACCTCTTCGGCCTGGAAGGCTAACGCCTCCCCCGCCAACCCACCCACTGCGCGGGGAGCATCCTCCCTTGCCTCCGCACCCGGGCAGAAAGGAGGGCGCGCTTGCTCTCCTGCAAGGCCGCCGCGGAATGCGGCTCAGAGAGAGCCTGTTTGCCTCGCGGCCGCTCCCAGTGTATACTTCCAGCAGCCAGGTCGCACCTCAGCCCAGAGGAGGTTTGCCATGGAACTCAAAGTGGTGCGCATTGAGAAGCCTGAGGAGGTCAACTTCATCCTCGGCCAAAGCCATTTCATCAAGACCGTGGAGGACCTGTACGAAGCCCTGGTGACCGCCGTGCCGGGGATTAAGTTCGGGCTGGCCTTCTGCGAATCCTCGGGCGCGGCTCTGGTCCGCTGGACCGGCAACGACGATGCCCTGGTGGAACTGGCCAAGAAAAACGCCCTCGCCCTCTCCGCCGGCCATTCCTTCATCATCTTCCTCGGCCGCGGCTTCTACCCCGTGAACGTCCTCAACGCCGTGAAGATGGTCCCGGAGGTCTGCCGCATCTTCTGCGCCACAGCCAACCCCGTGGAAGTCATCCTCGCCGAAACGGAGCAGGGCCGCGGTATCCTGGGCGTGGTGGACGGCGTGAAGACCAAAGGCGTGGAGGGAGACGAAGACATCGCCTGGCGCAAGAAGTTCCTGCGCACCATCGGCTACAAGCAGTAGGAGGGCGGAACCCTCTTGGGCCTTCTCTTCGTGTTCCTGGATGGCGTGGGCCTGGGGCCGGCTGGGGACCACAACCCGCTGGCGCGGCACCCTACCCCTCGCTTGCAGGCCCTCCTCTCGGGCCCCCTGACGCTGGAGCATGTGGGCCAGGAGGATGGGGTGGTGCTCCAGGCCCTGGACGCCACCCTGGGCATCCCTGGGCTCCCGCAGAGCGCGACAGGCCAGACGAGCCTCTTCACCGGCGCCAACGCCGCGGTTCTGGTGGGTGGCCACCTCTCCGCTCACCCCGGGCCGCGCCTGAGGGACCTCATCGCCGCGCGGAGCCTCCTGAAGCGGGCCGTGGCCCGTGGCTACCGTGCCACCTTCGCCAACGGCTACTCCGCCTGGTACTGGCAGAGGGTGGAGGCCGGGGAACAGCGCCACTCCGCCAGCACCCTCACGGCCCTGGCTGCCGGCCTCCCCCTCCGCACCGAGGCCGACGTGCGGGAGGGGCAGGCCCTCTTCTGGGATGTGACCCACGCCTTCGTGCGGACCTGGGTGCCGGAGGTGCCTCCCCGGACCCCTGAGGAGGCGGCCCAAATCCTCCTGGGCCTGACGCGTCAGCACGACCTGGTCCTCTACGAGAGTTTCCTGTGGGACCTGGCGGGCCACGGCCGCGTCCCCCTCCCGGAGGCCGATGCGGTGGCCCTCCTGGATGGGCTCCTGGGCGCGCTGGCGGAGGGTCTGGGCCCGGGGGACACCTTGATGGTCACCAGCGACCACGGCAACTTTGAGGACGCCCGTCGCCGCATCCACACGGCGAACCCCGTCCCCCTCCTGGCGGTGGGCGCATCCAGCGCCTGCTTCCAGGAGGTAGGCTCCCTCGTGGAGGTGGCCGGGGCCGTCCTCCGCGCCCTGGAGGCCTGCCCGCCGCAGCGCAACGGAGCGGGAGGGGCCCCATGACCTCTGGCCCAGACCTTCTCCTGGACCTGCTCCTGGCCAGCAACCGGCTCAAGGCCCTGAAGCGGCAGGGGTGGAGCCAGCGCGGCGTCCTCATGCCAGAGAGCATCGCCGAGCACTCGCACCAGGTGGCCTTGGTCGCACGGCTCCTTCTGGACCGGTGCGACGCCGCCCTGGACCGGGAGAAGGTCCTGACCATCGCCATCCTGCACGACCTGGCGGAGGCCTTGCTCACCGACATTCCGGAGCCCGCGCTGCGCCATCTGGGGCGGGAGGCCAAGCGCCAGGCCGAGGAGTCCGCCCTCAGGGAACTCCTGGCCGGCCTGCCCCGCGCCGAGGAGTATGTGGCGTGGTGGCGCGAGTTTGAGGAGGACAGCACCCCCGAGGGCCGGCTGGTGCGGGACGCGGACCGTCTGGAACTGATCGTCCAGGCCTATGCCTACGAACAGGCGGGGCACCGCGGCCTGGACGAATTCTGGGAGGCGATGGCCGCCAACACCTGGTACTACCCGGAGAGCGAAACCCTTTTCGTCCGGCTCTCCGCCCGGCGGGCGAGCCTTGGGCTTTCCCCCATGCCCTGAAGCCGCCGGGTTGAATCGTTTCCCTGGAGGAGGTCGCGGAGGAGATGGAAGAGCATTGGAGCGTGGTCAACGCCTGGCGTGAGGTGTTGGCCCGCGTCTTTGAGGGGGTCTCGGTGCAGGAAAACGTCACCCCCTCCTGGCTCACCAACCCTGAGACCGGACGGCGCTTGAAACTGGACCTCCTGTACCCGGAGATCGGCCTGGCTGTGCGCTTCCGGGGCCTGCAGGGGCAGCGGGTGCGCCGCCTGAGTGAGGAGGAGAAGGCTCTGGAGGAGCAACGGGAGGGGAAGCGGGCCGAACTGTGCGAAAAGGCCGGCGTCCAGTTGGTGGTGATAGACGTGGTGGAAGGGGAGCCCAGGGCTGTCTTCAAGGACCTGCGGGCAGCCCTCAGCGCGGCGGCCTCCGCCGTGGCCCGCAGCAACGAGCCCCACGCCCGCAAGACAGCCCTGATGGAGCAGATTGCCCTCTGCAAGAAGACCTGCGACGACCTGGCCCGGCGCATCCGGGACCTCCACGACCTGGCCGTATACGCCGAACTCTGGGAGGACCGCCTCTACGCGGCCTACGCTGGCTCGCCCACCGCAGAGGAACCCAGTCTGCCGCGGATCACGTACCGGAAGGGCATGCCCGTCTGGCACGCCACCTACGGGCCGGGTGAAGTCGTGGCGGTGGAGCCAGAGGGGGGCGAAACCTACGTGACGGTGCGCTTCCAGGCGTCGCAGAGGGAACGGCGCTTTGCCGCAAGCCTGGTCCAGGATAAACTGCTGCCCCGGTAGCGGGAGGGGCTGCCTACTTCAGAGGGGGCAGGAACTGCAGGGGGTCCTTCCGCTCCCCCTCTACGATGAACTCCAGGTGCAGGTGAGGCCCGGTGGCCTTCCCCGAAGCCCCCACCTCGCCGATGACCTGCCCCTTCTCCACTGACTCGCCCGCGCTCACGGCGTAGGCCGAGAGGTGGGCGTAGAGGGTGCGAACCCCGTTGCCGTGGTCAATGACGATGCAGTTGCCGTACCCTGCATCGTCCCTCGCGGCCTGGATGACGAACCCGCTGTCCACCGCCCGCACCGGCGTGCCCCTGGCTGCGCCGATGTCCAGGCCAGAGTGCCCCTTGTGAAAGCGCTGGGTGATCCAGCCGCGCAACGGCCAGATGTAGGAGCCAGTCCCCTGGAGGGCATCGGCCGGGATACGCCCCTGGTAATGGAGGAGCCGGGGCACGCCCCCACCCCCCTTGGCCCCGGGGATGACAAGAGGGGTGCCCACCCTGAGCCTGTCGGGGTCTGGGAGGTGGTTGTAGGGGCAGCGGACGATCGCTTCCACGGTGACGCCGAAGCGGCGGGCCAGGGCGTAGAGGGTGTCGCCCGGTTGGACCACGTGGTAGGCCCCGTCCACCGGCAGGATGCGCAGGACCTGCCCCACGCGAAGGCGGTCCGGCTGGCCGATGAGGGCCTCGTTGGCCCAGATGAGGGTCTCAGGCCTGAGGCCGAACCGCTGGGCCAGGCCGTAGACGGTATCCCCAGCCTGGACCGTATAGAGGACGATGCCGTCCCGGGCCGCGGACGCCTCTGGTGCCGGAAGGGGATGCCCCTCCGGGTCCAGGGTCTCCGGTTCGCCCGCCAGGGCAAGAGAGGCCAAGCCCAGGGTCAGGGCCACAACCACAAGCCCTCCCCACAGGGCCTGGACGAACGGCCTCCCCCGCGCCACTTGGAGGGGATTGGGCAAGGACATGGGCTCCTCTCGTTGGGTTGGGAAGCCGCCGCACACAGCCCGACGGAACGACGCGCATTATAGCACGACCCTTGCCATATGGCAACCGAGTCGAAAAGTTCCCGATCCTCGCGCCCAAATCGCCGGGGATGGGCTCCTCTGTCAGTGTTTTGTCAGCACCCTTTGCTATAGTGACTCCAGAGAGAGCGGGCCGGGACCGAAAGCCGCTTCCTCGGGAGAAAGCGTGCGTATTCTCAAGACTCTCGTCCTACGGCTCTTGATAGATTCAGAGACCCCGCACGTACTGCGCGGCGCTGTCCGAGTGGTTGCCGATGACGAGGAATACACCTTCACCGATGGACAGACCCTTCTGGCCCTGCTCTACGAGATCAGCCAGGCAGCGCTCCGCAAGGCGGATCGCTCCAGCCCCGAGGGGACCGCGCTGGAAACACCCGGCGAGGGCTCTGCATGGAGAGGAAGGAGGTGAGGACGCAGAGGAAGGCTGAACGGTCCGGTGGGCAGGGGGTGGCCCCAACACGCCGGTGGCGGGCTACCCTGTCCCTTTGAAGAAAGTCCGCCGGCAGGATGGGAGCAAGCCCGATTGGGAGATGAACAGGAAACGGCTCGTGTTCGTGATCGGCCTTGTGGTCGTGCTGACCCTGTTCTGGGGATCGCAGGCAGGCCAGGCTATCGGCCGGGCCCCCACGAAGGACGTATCGTCCTCCGTAGTGCTCCTCATCGCGGCCGATGAGGGGCGGGGGGGCCGCCTCATCCCCAAGTGGAGCGGCGCCGGGACCATCATCTCGCCCGATGGCCTCATCCTCACCAACTGCCAGGTGGCCTTCCCCAAAGCGGTGTGGGACGACCCGGAATTTGACTACGACCTGCTGATCGTCCTCCTGGCCCAAGACAAACCACCCTACCCCGCCTACCTTGGGGAGGTCGCCCAGTACGACGCGGCGCTGGACCTGGCCGTCGTGCGCATCGTGCAGTCGCTGGATGGCACCCCCGTGGACCCGAAAAAACTGAACTTGCCCGCCCTCTCCGTGGGCGATTCGGACGGAGTAGCCGTGGGTGACACCCTCTCCGTCTGGGGCTACGATGGGGCTGGAGTCCACGCTGCTAAGCCCACCGAGGTACAGGTGGACGGCTTCGTCAGCGGCCGTGGGATCAAGGGCCGGGCGTGGATCTCGGTGTCCCCCGAACTGGAGGGGCAGTTGAGCGGCAGCCCGGCGTTGAACAAGGACAACGAACTGGTCGCTGTGGCGGCCGTGGGTGCCGCTGGGAGCGCCGACGACGTGGTGCACTGCCGCTACACCAAGGACACCAACGGAAACGGCACCCTTGACACGGGCGACACCTGCACGGCCACGGGCTCCATCAGCGCCGTGCGCCCGGTGAACCCGGCCCAAGCCCTCATCCGGGCAGCAGGACAGAAGCTGGCCCCCCAGCCCACGCCCGCGCCCACGCCGAAGAGGATCGCGCCCACCGGACCCAAAGTCGGCCGGATGGTCTTCGCCCCGGACATTGACGAATGGGAGCAGCCGGTGACAGTGGTGCAGTCGCTCCCCTCAGGGCCCGGGATCATTTACTTCTTCTTTGACTACGCCAACTTCGCCGACGGCGCTCCCTGGCAGCCTGTGCTGGTCTACGACGGCGAACGGAGGGAGGACGTCTGGCCTGCCCAGAAGTGGGAAGGCGGCCCCCAGGGGACCTGGTGGATCAGCCTGTCCGACGACCTGCCAGACGGCACCTACGAGTTCATCATTACCTATGAAGGGGAGGACCTGGCGTCGGCCACGATAGAGGTCGGAGGTCCCGAGGAGGACTACCCCACCTTCGCCAACATCGTCTTCTCCGGCGGCGGGGAGGAGGGGTACCTCCTGCCGGGCGGGATCAGGGAGATCGTCGCCACCTTTGACTATGCCAACATGACCCGGGATACCGAGTGGTCCTACATCGGCTACTACGAGGGCAAGAAGATAGCCGAGGGGAAAGGGAGACCCTTCTCCCGCGCCTCGGGGGCCACTCGCTTCCCCTGAGCAGCGACAAGCCCCTGGACCCCGGCCGCTACCGCCTGGAACTGTACATCGGGGATCGGCTCGCCGCCACCGCCGACTGCGTGGTCCAGGAGGGGGGCGTGGAGAAGGTGTTCGGCCCCATCACCTTCGCCGAGGATGTGGACCGCCAGGACAACCCCGT
>JBMFPD010000150.1:0-7852 GCA_049969295.1 Anaerolineae bacterium
TCGGCCATCCCTGCAGGGGAGGGACCTGACATCCTCGCCTGGTCCAGCGACCACCTGGGGCGCATGGCCGAGATGGGGCTCATCCGCCCCCTGGAGGGGTGGGTGGACCGGGCCTACCTGGAAGAGAACTACGAGGCCGTGGCCCTCCAGGGGGTGACCTACAGGGGGAAGGTCTGGGCCCTGCCAGCCTCTCTGGAGACGCTGACCCTCGTCTACAACGCGGCCCTGGTGGCAGAGGAGGACCTGCCCCGCGACACCGGGGAACTGCTGGCGAAGGCTCAGGCCTGGGCGCAGGAGCACCCCGAGACCTTCTACTTTGCCTACAACGCCCGCAACGACGTGGAGTTTGCCGCCCCGTGGATCTACGGGGCGGGGGGCTACTACATCACGGAGGAGCCCAGCGTCGGCCTGAACACGCCTGGCGGCCTGGCTGGCCTGGAACTCATCGCCCGCTTCCGCGAGGTCATGCCCGACCGGGTGGACCACGCCACAGTGGACACCCTGTTCAAGGAAGGCAAGGTGGCCCTCACCGTGGGCGGGCCGTGGATGCTTCCAGACCTGGACCAGGCAGGCCTGGACTACGGCCTGGCGCTCCTGCCCATCGTCTCGTCGTCGGGCATGCGGGCGCGGCCCCTGGTGCGGGTCCAGTGCCTGATGCTCTCGCCCAACAGCGCGCACCCTTCCGTTGCCGTGGACGTGATGCGTTACTACACCGGCCCGGAGGTCGCGGCGCGCCTCGCGCAGGCGCGGGGGACCATCCCCGCCAACCGTCTGGCCAACGGAAGCCCCACCGTGCAGAACCTGCCCCGGGTCCAGGCTTTCGTGCAGCAGGCGCGCTTCGGCGTGCCCTGGCCCACCACCCCGGCCATGGCCGCCGTCTGGGACCCCGTGGCGAAGATGCTGGAGGCTGTCTGGAAGGGGGAGGCCACCCCTGCGGAGGCGGTGCAGGCCGCCCAGGAGCAGGCCGAAGCCGTGCTGCGCAGCCTGGGGATGGAGCCCCAGACCCCTCGGGAAGGGGCTGTCCCGGACCAGGGGGAGTTCAAGCCCCTCCCCGTGGGGGAGCCGGTGGAGATCGTCCTCTGGCACGCCTGGCCGCAGGAGTACCAGGAGGCGGCCCGGGCCTCTCTGGAAGCCTATACCGCCATGAACCCCCAGGTGACCTTCCAGTTGGTGCGGGTGCCGGACCTCCCCCAGAAGGTGCTGGAGGCGGTGCCGGCGGGGGAGGGGCCGGACATCGTGGCCTTTGCCAACGAATGGCTGGGCCGCTTCGCCGACGAGGGCGTCATCCTCCCCCTGGATGCATATGTGGACCACGCCGCATGGGAACGGTCCTTCCTCCCGCCCGCGGTGGAGGCCGTGACGTACCGGGGCCACCTCTGGGGGGTCCCGGACACGCTGAAGGCCATCACCCTCATCTACAACAAGGGGAAACTCACCGAGGCGGAGGTCCCCCGGGAGACGGATGAACTCCTGGCCCTGGGCAGGAAGTGGCGGGAGGAGCACCCCGGCGAATACCTCCTCGTCTACAATGCCCGCAGTGACGCCTACTTCTCCGCACCCTGGTGGCACGCGGCGGGGGTCCGCTTCGTGGACGAGGCGGGGACCGCGGGGTTCTCCACGCCCGATGGGGTGCTGGCAGCCCAGTTCCTGCAGGCGCTGCGGGAGATCATGCCCGAGGAGGTGGACTACAGCATCGCCGACCGCCTCTTCCGCGAGGGGAAGGCGGCCATGACCGTCAGCGGCCCCTGGTACCTCCCGACCCTCCGCAGCGCAGGCGTGGACTACGGCCTGGCCTTCCTGCCGACCTTCAGCCCCACCGGCAGGCCTGGGGCCCCCTTCGTCGGCGTGGAGGCTCTCATGGTGGCAGCCAGCAGCCGCCACCCGGAGGTGGCTGTGGACGCGCTGCGGTGGTTCGCCTCGCGGCCGGCGCAGGTAGCGCGCACCGTGGCGGCCGGCACGGTGCCGAGCCACCGGGAGGCCCTGGGCGACGCCGCCGTGCAGGCCCTGCCGGAGGTGCAGCACTTCGCCGAGCAGGCCCGGCGCGGCGTGGCCCTGCCGCCCACCCCTTACCTGAGCGCGCTGTGGGACCCGGTGGCCAAGGGGCTGGAGATGCTCTGGATGGGTCTGGCCACCCCCGAGGAGGCCGTGCGCCTCATCCAGGAGCGGGCAGAGCGCGCCGTGCAGGAGATGCGCTAGCGAGGGGCACCGTGTCCACCAGCCGGGTCACCAGGACGAGGGAAGAGGCCAGAGCCACGTACGACGCCTTGAGCCGGTGGTACGACCTCCTCACGGGCCTCCCGGAGAGGCAGTTCCGCACCCTTGGCCTGCGGAAACTGGGGGCCAGGGCGGGCGAGGTGGTGCTGGAGATCGGCTTCGGGACGGGGCAGTGCCTGGTGCCTCTGGCGCAGGCAGTGGGGCCGCAGGGCAGGGTCTACGGCCTGGACCTCTCGGAAGGGATGCTCCGCATCGCCCGGGAGCGGGTGCAGAGGGCAGGGCTTTCGGACAGGGTGGACCTGACCCTCGGCGACGCGGTGCGCCTCCCATACGAGGCGGGGTTCTTCCACGCCATCCTCCTCTGCTTCACCCTGGAACTGTTTGACACGCCGGAGATCCCCCTTGTCCTGCGGGAATGCCGCAGGGTCCTGCGGGAAGGCGGACGCATCGTCGTCGTGGCCCTGTCCAGGAGGACGGGGGGACTGATGGTCAGATTGTACGAGTGGGCTCACCGTAAGTTCCCCAAGGTGGTGGATTGCCGGCCCATCTTCGTGCGCCAGGCGCTGGAGGAAGCCGGCTTCCAGGTCACCGAGGTCGCAGAAGTGGGGATGTTCGGCCTGCCGGTGGACGTGGTGCGGGCGGAGAAAGGGCCGCCCTGATGGGGAGTCCCGCCGGAGGTAGGGGAAGGAGGGAGCCGGTTTGCGGCTGGGGTTCGCCGTCAAGGTCCTGGGGGAGCCGGGCCTGCGCTCCCACGATTCGCGGCGCTGGCAGAACAGCCCGCACCTGAGCGTGAGCCTGGCCTACCTGCGCGACCTCTTCGCCTACCTGGGGCGGGCGGGCATCTCCATGTACCGCATGGCCTCGCAACTGGTCCCCTACGCCACCCACCCAGGCATGCCGGAATTCCACGGCCAGGTGGAGGAATGCGCCCGGGAACTGGCCGCCCTGGGGGAACAGGCCCGGGCCCAGGGTCTGCGCCTCTCCTTCCACCCTTCCCAGTACGTAGTCCTGAATGCGCCGGACGAGGCCCTGGCGGCGCGCGGCGCCACCGAGGTGGAGGTCCAGGCCCAGGTGCTGGAGGCGATGGGCCTGGGGCCCGAGGCAGTGGTTGTGGTGCACGTGGGGGGCGTCTACGAGGGCCACACGGCAGCGCGGGAACGGTTCGTGCGCCGCACCGAGGCCCTCTCGGCCAGGGCCCGCAGCCGCCTCGTCGTGGAGAACGATGAGCGCGCCTTCTCCGTGGCCGACGTCCTCTGGGTGCATCAGCGCACGGGCATGCGGGTGGTCTTTGACTACCTCCACCACTTGAACAACCCGGGCGGGATGGACGTGGTGGAGGCGGCCCTGGCCGCGCTCCAGACCTGGCCTGCTTCGGAGACGCCCAAAGTGCACTTCAGTTCGCCGCGCACGGAGATGCGCGTGGTCAGGAGGCAGGATCCCGAGACCGGCCGCCAGGTGGAGGTGCTCCAGCCGCCCCTGTGGACCCAGCACTCGGACTACGTGAACCCCTTTGAGTTCATCGCCTTCCTGCGGCGGATGGAAGCGGAGGGGGCGCGCTCCTTTGACGTGATGCTGGAGGCCAAAGCCAAGGACCTGGCCCTCCTGCGCCTGCGGGAGGACCTGGCGCGCCTCGCCCCAGAGTGGGCGGCGCGGCTCAGGGCTGACCCATTCTTATAGAACTCTGACAGCCTTCCGGCGCGGCAGACCGTAGGGCACGCCTCCTGGCGTGCCTCCGCGCCCGGGAAGAGCGGTCATGGCCTCCCCTTTGCGAGCACGAGACAACCCTGGCCTGCAGGCTTGCCAGAGTTGGCACAAACCGCCCGTCACGCCTATAATTAAGGCGGGAAGGGAGAGAAGGCGGACAGGAGGTGGGAGGATGCCCGGACCGCTGCGGCTTCCCGATCAGGATATCCTGTTCATGGTCCGCACCCTCATGCCGCACCGGACCGACCACGTCCGGGTGGTGGAGGCCATCCGGGATGACCGCGCCTACCTGGAGGCCATGCTGGACGATGAGCGCCTCTTCCAGCAGGTGATGGGGGACGACGAAATCCTGGTCAAGATCAGCCCGCGGCTCTTCTTCCACATCCTCCTGCGGCGTGCCCTGCGGGATCTGCGGGAACTGACCCACACGGTGGAGGTGCGCAACCTGCAGAAGGTGGCCGTCTTTGACGCCGATCAGGTGGTGGACCTCCTGGAGAAGCCGGAAGTCCGCGAGTACCTGGCGGACATGCTGGCCTCCTTCACCCGCATTGAGAGCGTGACGGTGCCGGTGCGGGTGCGGCGGGGGGTGTGGCGCAAGGTGCGTTTCAGCGACTTTGACCTGGATAGCCTGGAGCGCTACGCCCAATCGGTGGAGGAGGAACTGCGCTTCGGCCCTTACAAGCGCATCGCCGACGTGTGCCTCTTCCTGGTGGGCATGTTCCCAGAGTACATTGAGGCCCAGTACCGCTATCCGCTGAGCAGGGCCCCCCGGCGGGGGCTCCTGGGGCGGCGGCCACGCAGCCTGGAGGAGTACGAGGAGGAAGGGAGGCAGTTCTACAGCCTGGCCGCGGAGCACGAGGCGGCGCACGCCCTGAACCTGCGGGACGTGCTCTCCACCCTGGCGGAGCGGTTCACCCTGGCCGAGAAGCCCCTGGCCCACCTGGCCCAGCGCTACCTCCACCTGAGCCGCCAGAGGCTCTTCGGCCTGGAGGGATGAGGGCTCTGTGGGAACGGATTGGACGGAGGCGCGCACGGCCCTGGGGCTTGTCCCCCTGGCAGGCCCCAGGGCCGTCAACTCCTCAGGCCATCCGCAGGGCGGCCGCCCAGTCGGCTGGGGCGACTCCCGGCGACTCCACTTCTCTTGCCTGGTAGAACGCGGCGATGACCTGGCCGACCGCCTCCAGCGGAACCCCTGCCAGTCGTGCCTCCAGGTCCCGCAGGGCGTCCTGCGGGTAGAGGAAGAAGTCCCCCGAGAGGTCCACCGAGACGATGCAGCCGGCCTTCACCTCCAGGGTGGCGCGGATGAGGCCGCCGGGTGCTTTGTACGTGTTGCGGACCACCTGCGTATCGCCGCTGATGCGCACCCTGCGCTCCCCTTCGCGCCGGTGCACGCCGTAGAGCCACTCCGGCGCGGTGTGGGTGCGCTCCAGGCGCGCCACCTCCTCCCAGACGGCCGGAGGCAGTTCCCCATCTTCCAGAGGCCCGAGGACCCGCTCCAGGTTGCGCCGCAGGGTCCTCACCAGGACCTCCCGCGGGGGGACCTCCGCCAGTTCCCGCCGGAGGGTGGTCAGGTTCTCCCGCAGGCTCTTGTGGACCTTGTCCCGGAACTTCTCGTCCGGCACCCGCAGGACCCGGACCATGGTCTCGTAGTCAAAGTCCACGATGAGATTGCCCACCAGGACCAGGCCCTGGCCGATCTCCGCCGCGCCGTTGCCGGAGATCTTGCGCCCTTCGGCGGTGACGATGTCGTTCACGGGGCGGAAGGCGGCCTGCACGCCCAGGTCCCGGTAGGTCTGGGCCACGGGCTCCAGGAGGCGGGCGTAGAACTCCGTCTTGCTCCCCTGGGCCAGGGGGTGGTCCCGCCGCAGCACGACCTGGTAGAAGAGCTGGTTCCCGTCCAGGTAGACCGCGCCGCCTCCCACCTCCCGCCGGAAGACCGGCAGGCCCAGGGCCTGGCACGCCTCCAGGTCCACTTCCTGGGCTACATCCTGATGGTAGCCGATGCAGACGTAGGGCTCTCTGGGGCTCACCAGGATAAGCCCTTCCAGCCCCAGGCGCGGCAGGGCGTGGTAGACCAACTGGGAATGCAGCCACGGAACCGAACCGAGGTCGTAGACGCGCATGGGCTCCTCCCCAGCCTCCCGCTACTTGCCGTACTTGGCCGCCTCTTCCTGCACGAAGGCCTGGTACGCCGGGTCCGAGGGCTTGAAGAGGGCGTCCAGTTCCGCCGGGTTGCTCATCTCAATGACGGCGAACCACCCCCGGTCGTAGGGGGAGTCGTTGATGAGGGTGCTCTCCCACTCCAGGTCCCCGTTGGCCTCCACGATCGTGCCGCTCACCACCGCCTTGATGCGGCCCACCCATTTGCCCGACTCCAGGGACATGAAAGGCTGGCCCTGTTCCACCGTGCGCCCCACGCGGGGCACCTCGGCGTAGACGATCTCGCCGGCCAGGGCCTGGCCCAGGGCGGTCATCCCCTGGGTGACGCGGTTGCCTTCCACACGGGCCCAGTTGTGCTCCTTGTCGTAGAGGAGGTCGTCCGGAAATTCGTACTTGCCGATCTTCATCGTGCTCGCTCCTTTCGTGTCGTGCACAGGGCAGGTTCACCCTTGCAGTGCCTGCCAGAGGAGTTCCGTCACGTCCACCACGCGCAGGCGGACCCGGTCCTTCCGCGCCTGGGCAGCCAGCGTGCGTTTGCACTGCTGGCAGGCGGTGGCGAGGACTTGCGCGCCCGTCTCCACAGCCTGGGCCAGGCGCATGGCGGCGACCTTCTCCGTGAGGGCCGGGTTGCCCATCTCCACGTCGCCCCCGCCCCCGCAGCAGAGGGCTCGTTCGCGCGTCTCCCGCATCTCCAGGAGGTCCAGGCCGGGGATGGCCCGCAGCACCTCCCGCGGCGGGTCGTAGAGGCCGCTCGTCCGGCCCAGGTCGCAGGGGTCGTGGTACGTCACCCGCACCTCCAGAGGCCGCAGGGGCAGCCCCGAGCGCACCAGGTCCCCCAGGAGTTCCGTGGCGTGCACCACGGCAAAGGGGAGGGGTCTCCCCAGGAGTTCGGGGTAGGTGTGCCGCCAGGTATGGTAGCAGGAAGGGCATGTCGTCACCAGGCGGCGTGCCCCGGCCCCCTCCACCGCCTCCACGTTGTGCGCGGCGAGGGCCCGCGCTTCCCTCCCCATCCCGGCGATGACCAGGGGGAAGCCGCAGCACCACTCCCCGGCCCCCAGGACGGCGAAGTCCACCCCCGCGCGGGCCAGGATACCCGTGAAAGCCTGGGGCACGCTGTAGACCGCAGGGTAGAAGGAAGCCACGCACCCCACGAAGTAGACGGTCTCGGCCTGGCCCCTTTCCCCCACCAGGGCCGGCCGCTCCTCCAGGTTCTCGGCCCAGATGAGGCGCTGGGCGTTCGCATCGCCGGAGATGTTGTGGTTCTCCCCGATGCGCCCCCGCAGGGCGCGGAACACGTCCGGGTAGATCCCCCAGTCCACCATCTGCTCCCGCAGGGCGATCCACAGGTCCCGGGTGCGGATGTGCACGGGGCAGACCACAGCGCAGCGCCCGCAAAGGGTACAGGCGTAGGTCCCTGCGCTCAAAGCCGCCGCGTCTGCCTCCGTCGGTGCCCGGAGGCCGAAGAGGCGGGCGAGCCAGCCGGCGTACTGTGCTTTCCAGAAGGCACGGACGTGCCCGATCTTGGAAAGGGGGGTGATGGCCTCGTCCTGGGCTGCGGTGTAGGTGGGGCACCAGGCGGTGCACTCGCCGCAGCGGGTGCAGGCTTCCATCTCCAGCACCTGCCGCAGGGAGAAGCGTTCCAGGCGGATGCGGTCCACGGGCGTCACGGTGCCTCCTCCATCGCGTTGAGGGCGGCGATCACGGGGCTGGCCAGGGCGTGGGCGAAGCGGCTGAAGGGCGTGTAGAAGAGGAGCAGGTTGACCAGGGCGACGTG
>JBMFPD010000151.1:0-7772 GCA_049969295.1 Anaerolineae bacterium
GCCGAGGCGGTCCTCATCGTCGGGAACCGCATCGCCGCCGTGGGCCCCACTGAAGAAGTACGCTTCGTCGCCCCTCCCGGCACGGAGACGGTGGACCTGGGCGGATGCCTTGTCCTGCCAGCCTTCACCGACGCCCACGTCCACCTGGTGGAGTTCGCCCTGAGCCTCCAGACCCTCTCGCTGGACGACGCTCGCTCGCGGGAGGAGGTCGTGGCCCGCGTGGCGGAGGCGGCGCGGACGAGGCCCCCAGGGGAGTGGATCCTCGGCAAGGGCTGGGACCGCAACCTCTGGCCCGACCCCAGTTTCCCCCACCGTTCCGACCTGGACCGGGTGGCGCCGGAGCACCCGGTGGCCCTGGACAGCAAGGACCTGCACAGCCTGTGGGTGAACTCCCTGGCCCTGCGCCTGGCGGGGATCACCGCTGCGACCCCCGACCCTCCTGGGGGAGAGATCGTGCGGGACGCCCGCGGGGAGCCCAGCGGCATCCTGAAGGAAATGCCAGCCACCGACCTCGTGCGCCGGATGATCCCTCAGCCAGGCCCAGAGCAGGTCCGGAGGCTCCTTCGGGAGGCGACGCACCGCGCCTGGGCGCGGGGGGTCACGGCCGTCCACGTCCCGGAGGACGTGCGGGCCTTCCGCCTCCTCCAGGACCTGCACCGGGAAGGGAACCTGGGCCTGCGGGTCCTCATCCACCTCACGGAGCAGTCGGTGGACGGCGCGATCCAGGCCGGCCTCCAATCTGGCTTCGGGGACGACCGCCTGCGGGTGGGGGGCGTCAAGGTCTTCATGGACGGGGCTCTGGGCTCCCGCACGGCGGAGATGCTGGAGCCCTATTGCACGGAGCCGGACAACCGCGGCATCGCCGTCATAGAGGACGAGGAACTGCTGGGCCTGCTCCTGGCGGCGAGCCGCGCTGGGATCTCCGCCACCATCCACGCCATCGGCGACCGGGCGAACCGCCGCGCCCTGAACGCCCTGGAGCGGGTGCGGGGGGACGAAGCCCGGCGGGGCGTGCCCCGGGGCCGCCTCCGGCACCGCATAGAGCACGTCCAGCTCCTGCACCCCGACGACCTGCCCCGGCTGGCCGCCCTGGACGTCATCGCCTCGGTCCAGCCCAGCCACGCCGTGGCCGACATGGAGATGGCCGAGCGCCACTGGGGGCCAGAGCGGTGCCGCCTGGCCTACGCCTACGGCAGCCTCTGGCGCAGCGGGGCACGGCTGGCCCTGGGCTCCGACTGCCCGGTGGAGGCCCTGGACCCTCTGGCGGGCATCCACGCCGCCGTAACCCGGCGCCGGCCAGACGGCTTTCCCGGCCCGGAGGGGTGGAACCCCCAGGAGCGCCTCACGGTGGAGCAGGCGGTGTGGGGTTTCACCGTGGGCGGGGCCTACGCTGCCGGCGAGGAGGCCCGGCGCGGCTCCCTCACGCCCGGCAAACTGGCCGACCTGGTGGTCCTCTCCCAGGATATCTTCCGCGCGGACCCGGACGCCATCCTGGAGACAGAGGTAGTGGCCACCCTCCTGGACGGCCAGGCCGTGTACGGTGCGGAGCGGCTGTAGGAGGCTCCCGTGCCCACCGTCTCTGTGGTCCTGCCGACCTACAACGAGCGGGACAACATCGGGCCCCTCATCCAGGCCCTCCTGGCCCACGTGCGGGAGCCGGTGGAGGTCTGGGTGGTGGACGACGACTCCCCGGACGGGACGTGGCAGGTGGTCCAGGCCCTGGCGGAGAGGGACCCGCGGGTCCACCTCCTGCGCCGGGTGGGTGAACGGGGCTTGACCTCCGCCATCGCTGCTGGCATCGCCGCCTCCTGCGGGGAGGTGGTGGTCTGGATGGACTGCGACTTCTCCATGCCGCCGGAGGCCGTGCCGCGCCTGGTGGCCGCGCTGGAGGGCGCGGAGGTGGCCGTGGGCTCCCGGTACGTGCGCGGCGGCCGGGATGTGGGCCACTCCTGGATGGCGAGGGCCTTCAGTTGGACCATCAACCGGTTCGCCTCGCTCCTCCTGGGATGGGGTGTGCGCGATTACACGAGCGGCTTCATCGCCGCCCGGCGGGAGGTGCTGGAACGCATCCTCCTGCAGGGCGACTATGGAGAGTACTGCATAGACCTCCTGTACCGCGCCCAGCGGGCGGGGTACAGGGTGGTGGAGATCCCCTACACCTGCACGGAGAGGGCCAGCGGGGAATCCAAGACGGGGGCCCATGTCCTGGACTACCTGCGGCGGGGGTGGAAGTACGTCTGGACGGTGCTGCGGCTGCGCCTGGGTCTGTGAGCCTTGGCAGGAAGGAGGTCCATCTATGTTGAAGCCTGCGGAACTCTCGCTGGAAGAACTGGGCGACCTGGCTGAGATCATCCCCGGGCCGGAGCCCGAACTGGAGGTCTCGCTGCGGCGCATCCCGGTCTTCGGCGACCGGCGGCCGGCCATCATCCCGGTCTGCGAACCGCGCCTGGACGGCAACGAACTGCGCTACGTGACCCAGTGCATTGAGACCAACTGGATCTCGTCGGCGGGGGACTTCATCCCCAGGTTTGAGGCCGCCTTCGCCCAGGCCTGCGGCGTGCGCTACGGCGTGGCCTGCGCCAACGGCACGGTGGCCCTGCACCTGGCCCTGGCCGCGCTGGGCATCGGCCCGGGGGACGAGGTCATCGTCCCCACCTTCACCATGATCGCCACGGCCAACGCCGTCACCTACACCGGGGCGGACGTGGTCCTGGTGGACTCGGAGCCAGAGACCTGGAACATGGACGTCCGCCAGGTGGAGGCCAAGATCACCGAGCGGACCAAGGCCATCATCCCCATGCACACCTACGGGCACCCCGTGGACATGGACCCCTTGCTGGAGATCGCCAGGCGGTACAACCTGTGGGTGGTGGAGGACGCAGCGGAGGCCCACGGCGCGCTCTACAAGGGGCGCAAGGTGGGAAGCCTGGGCGACTGCGCGGCCTTCAGTTTCTACGCCAACAAGATCATCACCACGGGCGAGGGGGGCATGGTCACCACCGACAACGAGGAACTGGCCCGCCTGGCCTGGAACCTGCGGGACCACGCCTTCTCCGAGGAGCGGCACTTCTGGCACCGCTTCCTGGGCTTCAATTACCGCATGACCAACCTGCAGGCGGCGGTGGGCCTGGCCCAGGTGGAGCGGCTGGACCTCTTCGTGGAGACGCGCCGCCGCAACGCCGCCTACTACACGGAACTTCTCCGCGAGATCCCCGGTCTGCGGACGCCACCCGAAGCGCCCTGGGCCACCAACGTCTTCTGGATGTACGGCGTCCTGGTGGACGAGGAGGAGTTCGGCGCCACGCGGGACGAACTGCGGCGGCACCTGGCCAGGCACGGGATTGAGACGCGGACCTTCTTCATCCCCATCCACGTGCAGCCCATCTACTACCACAAGTTCAAGGGCCAGCGGTTCCCGGTGGCCGAGGACCTCTGCAAGCGCGGCTTCTACCTCCCCTCGGCCTCCACCCTGACCCGCAGCGACATTGAGTACATCGTGGAGATGATCGCCGCCTGCCCGCGGCGCCCCCGCTGAGCCTTGTCCCCCCGCTGCCTGCGGAGAGGGAAGGGGCGAACTCGCGCAAAAGGCGTCACGCTGCAAAGAAGCGACCCTTCCCCCGAATTCCCTCCCCTGCGCTGTGAGGAGGGGGCCTGGGAGAGGGGTCGCTTCCCCGCAGAGAGACGGCCTGGCCGCCGGACGAGGCTCTGCAGAGCCACCAACACAAGATGGCACTGAGGGCAGAGCAGGGCTGTCTTGCTCAGTCGCGAGGGTCAGATGCCCGGGGTATCTCTGTCCTGTGGGAGGGCGGAGAGGATGAGGGTCATCTCCGGAAGTCGCGAGGGTCAGATGCCCGGGGTATCTCTGTCCTGCGAACGCCATCAACGAATGGAAGGAACGAATAAACGAATGGCGCGGTCGCGCCAGGCTCATTCGTGTATTCGTTGGCCAATTCGTGGACGGCTTGCTCCAGGCCACTGGAGCGCGTTGCTCCTGGAAAGGTTGGACAATCCGTCCGACCTTCAACGGAGCACGTCAGAGACCGTAGGGCACGCCTCCTGGCGTGCCCCTGGAAGGGGAGAACCGTCTCCAGGACTTGCCAATCTCGGTAGGAGACCGTAGGGCACGCCTCCTGGCGTGCCCTCTGCGCCGGGAAGAGCGGTTATACCCTTCTTTGTAGAAACGAGACAGCCCTGGAGGGCAGGGGGCGCGCAATTGCCCACTCTCCGCTTGTGTGCTATACTTTCCCCTGTCGGCTGCCTCGCCAGCCTATCCCCCTGAGCGACAAGGAGTGTGAGCGCGTATGGAAGAGGCCGAGCGGCCCGTCATCGTGCGCCCTGTCCGGACCAGGCGGGACCTGATGAAGTTCATCAAGTTCCCCTTCCGCCTCTACAAAGATGATCCCTGCTGGGTCCCACCTCTCATCTTTGAGCGAAAAGCCTTCTTCAACCCCAAGAAGAACCCCTTCTACCGCCACGCGGAAGTGGAGCTCTTCCTGGCAGAGCGCGAGGGAGAGGTGGTGGGCACCATCTCCGCTCACATCAACTACACCCACAACGAGTTCCACAACGAGCAGGTGGGGTTTTTCGGCTTCTTTGAGGTGGTGGAGGATTACGAGGTGGCCAGGGCCCTGCTGGACACGGCCTGCGAATGGGTGGCCCGGCGGGGGATGAAGGCTATCCGCGGCCCCATGAACTTCTCCACCAACGAGGAATGCGGCCTCCTGGTGGATGGCTTTGACTCGCCGCCCGTCATCTTCATGACCTACAACCCGCGTTACTACCAGGAGTTCCTGGAGCGGTACGGCATGGTCAAGGCCATGGACCTGTGGGCCTACAAAATGGATATTGAATCCGTGGGCCGGGACATGAGCGGCCTGCCTCCGAAACTCAAAAAGGTTGTGGACATGGCCCTGGCCCGCGGCGGGTTCACCGTGCGCAAGGCCAACATCAAGGACTTTGAGAACGAACTGGCGCGCCTCAAGGTCATCTACAACGCGGCCTGGCAGAGGAACTGGGGCTTCGTCCCCTTGAGCGAGGAGGAGATTGACCACCTGGCCCGGGGGATCAAGCCATGGGTGGACCCGGACCTCATCTTCCTAGCCGAGGTGGATGGCAAGCCGGTGGGCGTCTCCGTCACCCTGCCGGACATGAACCAGGTCCTCCTGCACCTGAACGGCCGCCTCTTCCCCTTTGGCTGGCTCAAGTTCCTCTGGTACCGGCGCAAGGTCCACATCTGCCGGCTCTTCGCCATGGGGATCGTGGAAGGCTACCGCGGCATGGGCATTGACGCCGTCCTCTACTACATGACGGGCAAGGCCGCCATCCCCAAGGGGTACACCATGGCCGAGATGTCCTGGATCCTGGAGAACAACACCATGATGAACCGCATCATCCGCTTCCTCGGCGGGAAGGTGTACAAGACCTACCGCATCTACGAGAAGGCCCTGGCCGCATAAGCCTTCCTCGCCCAGGGCTGCCAGTGGAGCGAACGCCAATGGCCGAACTCCCTCCAGACCCCCTGGCTGGCGTGCAGGCTGGGGGGCCGCCAGGGACCATCCCCTTCGTCTACGGCCACCCGGACCCAGACCTCCTCCCCGTGGCCCAGATCGCCCAGGCCGCGCAGGAGGCCCTGGAGAGGGCCGGCCGCCTGGCCCTCCAGTACGGACCTGAGCAGGGCTACGGCCCGCTCCTGGACTTCCTCGCCGAACGGCTGCAGCGGGAGGAGGGCCTGGCCCTCACCCGTGCTCAGATGATGCTCACCGCCGGGGCCGCGCAGGGGCTGGATGCCATCGCCCGGCGCTTCACACGGCCGGGGGACCTCGTAGTGGTGGAAGCCCCCTCGTACCACGAGGCCATTGCCACCCTGCGGGACTACCCGATAGATCTGCGGCAGGTCCCCTGCGACGAAGAGGGCCTGCGCACCGACCTCCTGGAGGAGCGCCTGAAGGCCTGGGCTCGGGAGGGGCGCAGGCCCGTGCTCCTCTACACCATCCCCTCCTTCCAGAACCCGTCCGGCGCGACCCTCTCCCTGGACCGCCGACGGGACCTGGTCCGCCTGGCAGAGCGCTGGGGCTTCTGGATCGTGGAAGACGACGTCTACCGCGACCTCTACTTCCACGAACCTCCGCCGCCTTCCCTCTTTGCCCTGGGCGAGGGCGAGCGGGTCCTGCGCCTGGGCAGTTTCTCCAAGATCCTGGCCCCCGGGCTGCGCTTGGGCTGGGTCATGGGGCCGCCGGAGGCCATCCAGCACCTGGTGCGGAGCGGCCTCAAGGGGAACGAGGGAGGGGCCAACCCCCTTTCGTGCCACATCGTCTACGCCTTCTGCCGCAACGGGTGGCTGGAGCCGCACATCGCGCGCCTGCGGGAGGCCTACCGCCTCCGCCGCGATGCCCTCCTCGCGGCCCTGGAGCGGCACATGCCGCAGGGGGTCCAGTGGAGCCGGCCGGGCGGGGGGTTCTTCGTCTGGGTCCGCCTGCCGCAGGGCCTCCTGGCGAAGGAAGTCCTGGCCCGCGCCAGGGCCCGCCTTGTGACCTTCACCCCTGGAGAAGCCTTCTTCGCCGAAGGCGGGGGCGAAGGGGAGTTCCGCCTGCCCTTCAGTTTCGTGCCGCCCCCGAAGATGGAGGAAGGGTGCGCCGTGCTGGGCGAAGCGGTACGGGCGGCCATGGCCCTGGCCTGAGGGAAGGCGCAACCGCAACTTGATTGCGGTTGCATCTTGTGTTGGTGAGTCGGGGACGCGGGAAGACCAACCTCTCCCATCCCCCTACCCCCTTCCCTCCCCGCATCGGGGAGGGAAGGGGGTACGGTCCCGGTTCCCGCCGGGGGGGACTGCTCCCTGCCGCCTCCAGGTGCTCAGAACGCCCCCTGCGTGGAGGCACGCAGGGGCGCACGGCCGTGCCGCCGCCTACCGGCCCGCGGGCGGCAGGTACTCCACGGCCCAGGCCAGGTCCAGTTCCTCCAGGCGGCCCCGCGTGGGCCAGCCGGTGTCGGGGTCCCAGCCGGCCATGCGGTAGAAGGTCCCCAGGGCCTCGCCCAGGCGGGCCGGGTCCACGGCGGTGTGGGCGAGGGGACCGGAGGTCGCCGGCTGGAAGGAGCGGGCCGGAAGCCAGTCGTCGGCCGCGGTGAACCCCTCTCGGGCGTTGAAGAGGCGGGCCAGGTTGAGCACCCGTTCCCCGGCCTTCATCCACTCAAAGAGGGTGAAGTTCCAGCCCGTGGCTGCCCGCACGATCTCGGCGCGCTGGCTGAAACTCCAGGGGACGAAATCGCACATGACCGCCGAGTTCTGGGCGATCTGGTCCACGATGTAGTACCACGTGGCCCGCACCTTGGCCGGCCCCAGGTCGTCCAGGGGCATGGGCTCCAGAATCCCCAGTTCCCGTAGGTTCTGGAGGGCCAGCCCTTCCTTCTCCAGGGCCGTGTCGTGGAGGCTGTGGTTGTGGTCCGCCCCGGTGGGGGAGATGGCGTACCCAATGGCCAGGGCCCGCTTGAGGCGCGGTTCGTGCATGGGGTACTCCTGCCCCTTGACATGCATGGCGAAGGCCTCGCTCCCCTGGCCGATCCGTTCGGCCATGCGGCGCACCCCCTCCGCCAGGAAGTCCCCGAACCCCTCTCGGCGGGCGATCTGCTCCACCAGGGTGAGCATGGCCCCGGCGTTCCCGAAGCGCAGGTCCAGCCCCCCGACCTCCTCCGGCGAGAGGAGCCCCCGCTCGTAGCACTCCATGGCGAAGGCGATGGCCATCCCGGCGCTGATGGTGTCCACGGTGTAGGCGTTGCAG
>JBMFPD010000152.1:0-7769 GCA_049969295.1 Anaerolineae bacterium
AGTTGCGCCGCCGGGTGCATGGGGAGGCGCGGCAGGCCTTTAGTAAACCGTAGGCCACGGATCGGTCAACGGCTCACGCCATCCACGAAGGAAGGAACGAATCAACGAAGTGGTTGACAGGAGCCTCCCCTTCCGCTACAATCCCCTGGGAGGGGAAGGTCCGTGGACAGAGCCTCTGTGCAGCGGCTGCTGGAGGCCAGGGACGTAGAGGGCCTGAAGGGCCTCGCGCGGGCACACCGCCGGGTCCTGAGCCTGCTCCTCGGCCTCACCTACAGCCCCGACGAGACGCTGGCCTGGCGCGCCGTGGAGGGGCTGGGGGTGGCCGCCGCAGCCGTGGCCGACAGGGACCCGGAGTTCGTGCGGGGCATCCTACGCCGGCTCCTGTGGTCCCTGAACGACGAATCCGGGGGCATCGGCTGGAAGTCCCCTCAGGCCCTCGGGGCCATCGTGGCCGCCCGGCTGGACCTCTTCCGGGAGTTCGTCCCTCTCATCCTCGCCCTGTTTGAGTTGGAGGAGGAGGCTTTCCGCCCTGGGACCCTCTGGGCCGTGGGCCACATCGCCTCGCGGGACCCAGCCCTGGTCCAGGGGGCTGCTCCCTGGGTCCTTGCCTGCTTGGAGCACCCCGATCCAGCGACGCGCGGCTACGCCTGCTGGTGCGCGGGCCGGCTGGGCCTCGCCTCGGCGCGCCCGCGCCTTGCCGCGCTTGCGGACGACCCAGCAGAGGTCCCCTTCTTCGCCCAGGGCGCGCTCCAGCCGCGCTCAGTAGGGGCGCTCGCCCGGGAGGCCCTGACCCACCTGGAAGAACATCCCTTCCGCATTCCAGAAGACGGAGGCAGCGCATCATGAAGGTCTTCATCTCGGCCGATATGGAAGGCATCTCTGGCATCGTGGCCGGCCAGCAGACCGGGCCCGAAGGGCCGGAGTACGAGCGGGCCCGCAGGCTGATGACCGGCGAGGTCAATGCGGCGGTGGAAGGGGCCCTGGCGGCTGGCGCCACCGAGGTCCTGGTGAACGATGCCCACGGGTCCATGCGCAACATCCTCATAGAGGATCTGCACCCTGCGGCGCGCCTCATCAGCGGTTCCCCCAAGCCCCTGAGCATGATGCAGGGGGTTGACGAGGGGTGTGACGCCGCCTTCTTCGTGGGATACCATGCCCGGGCTGGCACCGCCCACAGCACGCTGGACCACACCTACGCGGGCATCGTCTACCAGGTCTGCCTCAACGGGAGGCCCATGGGCGAGACAGGCCTGAACGCGGCCCTGGCCGGCTATTTCGGCGTGCCAGTGGTGCTCCTCACCGGCGACAGACTGCTGGTGGAGGAGGGGCAGGCGCTCCTGGGGCCAGGCCTGCGGGGTGTGGCGGTCAAGGAAAGTTACGGCCGCGCCGCAGCCAGGTGCCTGCCGCCCGCCGTGGCCCGCGAGCGCATCCGCGCCGCTGCGGAAGAGGCGCTCCGCACCCGGACCGCGCCGTTCCGCATCGCTCCTCCCATCACCCTGACGGTGGACTTCACCTCCAGCGCCCATGCGGACATGGCCGAGTGCATCCCTGGCATCCAGAGGGAGGGGGGTCGGCGCATCGCCTACACCCACGAGGACTACCTCACCCTGTACAAGGTGTGGCGAGCCTTGCTCGCCCTGGCGTACGCTTCGCAGGGATGAAGCGGGGGACCGCCCCGGGAGCCCTTTGGGCAGGGGACACGCTACGAGGCGTACCCCGGTGGTCCTCATGGGGTTGTAAAAAGATGGGACGTGGCCCAGCGGGTTGGGCCGACGAAAGGAGGGACGTGTGAAGCGGGTCGTGAGCGTCAGCCTGGGCAGTTCGGCCCGGGACCACAAGGCTGTGGTGGAACTCCTGGGGGAGCAGGTCTCCATTGAGCGCATCGGCACGGATGGCGATGTGGAGAAGGCCCGTCGGCTCTACCGGGAACTGGACGGGAAGGTGGATGCCTTCGGCCTGGGCGGCACCGACCTGACCCTGCGGGTGCGCGACAAGGAGTACAGACTGCACCAGGCCTACACCCTGATCCGGGACGTGCGGCACACACCCGTGGTGGACGGGGCGGGTGTGCGCGCCATCGTGGAACGGCGCGTCATGCAGGTTGTGGAGGCGGAGATCGGGCCTGAGATCCAGCCCAAGCGGGGCCTCATCACCTCCGCTGCGGACCGCTTTGACATGGCCCTCTCCTTCCACGAGGCAGGTTACGAGACCATCTACGGAGACTTCATGTTCGGCCTGGGCCTGCCCATCCCCATCCGGGGCCTCCGCACCCTGGAAATCCTGGCCGCCATCCTCCTGCCCGTGCTGGGACGCTTGCCCATGAGCATGCTCTACCCCACCGGCGAGAAGCAGCAGGTCATCACGCCCAAGTACACCCGCTACTACCAGTGGGCTTCCGTCATCGCCGGCGACTTCAACTACATCCGGCGCCACCTGCCAGACCGGCTGGAGGGGAAGGTCGTCGTCACCAACACCACCACTGCCAGGGATGTGGAACTGCTCCGGGCGCGGGCGGTCCGCTACCTGGTGACCACGACGCCCCGCATCCAGGGGCGCTCCTTCGGGACCAACGTAATGGAAGCGACCTTGGTCGCCCTGGCGGGGAAGGGCCGTCCCCTGCGTCAGGACGAACTGGAGGCCATGGTGGCCGAACTGAACCTGCGCCCCACCATTGAGCGGCTCACCTGAGGCTCTGGACGTGGCACTGACGTGCGCACTGCAGACAACGTGCGCTGTGGCGAGCGCGTGCGCCCCTGGTTCCTGAGGAGGGGAGTATGGCGGAACAGTGCTACCACGCGGTGGTCCTGGCGGGCAGCCCCCCCGACCGTCCAGATCCCCTGGCGGCCTGGAAAGGGGTGTCCAAGAAGTCCCTGATCCCAGTGGCGGGGAAGGCCATGGTGCGCTGGGTTGTGGACGCGCTGCACGGCTCAGGGCGCATCGGCACCGTGGTCCTGGTGGGCCTCAGCCCAGAGGATGGGGGGGAGTTTGCAGGCCCAGTCGTCTACACCCAGGGCGGAGGCAGCCTCCTGGACAACGTGTTGGAGGGCCTGGACCGGGTCCAAGCCCTTGACCCCCAGGCGGAGAAGGCCGTGGCCTGCTCTGCCGACATCCCCCTCATCACCCCGGAAGTGGTCCGCTACTTCGTGGCCACGTGCGAGGAGACGGACCACGACCTGTACTACCCCATCGTGGAAGAGAAGGTGATGGAGGCCCAGTTCCCCGGCTCGGGCCGGACCTTCGTCCCGCTGAAAGAGGGTCGGTTTGCGGGGGGAGACATGTACATGGTGCGCATCCGCGCCGCGCGGGCCAACGAACGGCTGGCCCGCAGGCTGCTGGAGGAGCGGAAGAACTACCTGGCCCAGGTGCGCCTTATCGGCTTCATCCCCCTGATCAAGTTCCTCCTGCGGCGGCTGGACATCCCCGAGGCCGAGCGGATCGCTGGACGGGCACTCAGGGTCTCGGGACGGGCCATCCTCTCCCGCTACGCCGAACTGGGCATGGATGCCGACAAGCCCCACCAGTTGCAGATGATTGAGGAAGTCCTCCTGCGCCGCCAGGGCCTTCTCTGAGGCTCGGTGGTGCAGCAGGGCGGCGAACTCAAAGCCCTGGTCACCCCAGCGCCTTCCGCAGCGCCCTCACTCTGCCCTCTTGGCCTGCCGGCGTCTGAAGTCCACGAAGCGGTAGCCGAACCCGCGCTCGGTCAGGATGTAGCGGGGGTTGGAGGAGTCTTCTTCTATCTTCTGGCGCAGGTAGGCGATGTACATCCGCAACAACTGCGATTCGTCCCGGTAGCCGTACCCCCAGACCTTCTGCAGGAGGGTCTCGTAGGGCATGACCCAGCCCGCGTTCTGCACCAGGTGGTAGAGGAGCCGCCACTCCGTCGGGCGGAGTTTGATGCGCTTCCCCTCCACGATGACCTCGTGCTGGGCGAAGTCGATCTGCAGCCGGTCGTCCACCTCCACCAGGGCATCGGAAGGGAGGATCTTCTCGCTGGTCCGTCGGAGGACCGCGCGGATGCGGTCTGTCAGTTCCCGCGGGCTGAAGGGCTTGGTCAAGTAGTCATCCGCCCCGCGGGAGAAGGCCGCGTGCTTGTCCTCCAACTCCCCCTTGACGGTGAGCATGATGACCGGCACGTCGGAGATCTCGCGGATGCGCTCCAGGGCCTCAAAGCCATCCATCTCGGGCATCATGACGTCCAGGAGCACCAGGTCCGGCAGTTCGGTGCGCACCTTCTCCACAGCCTCTGCGCCGTTGGAAGCCGAGATGACCCGGAAGCCATCCATTTCCAGGTTGGTCTGGATGAAGCGCACCATCTTCTCTTCGTCGTCCGCCACAAGGATCAGGCGGTTGGCAAAAGAGTCGGTCATGGGACCCCTCCTCGGGATCTGGCACACCCCGGCCGCCGCTGGCCTGGGGTGGGTGCGGTGGCCGCCCGAGGGAATTATACATGAGCCTGGGTCCGGCGGCAATCCGGCGCGTTCCCCGTTGTGTCCAGCCACTCCTGGAACCGTGCCTGCACCTGGGCACGGGAGGCTGTCCCGGTCGTGCCGATCTGCTGGATGGTGATGGAGGCCACCAGGTTGCCGACGCACGCGGCCTCCTCCGGCGTGGCCCCACAGCAGAGGGACCCCAGGACCCCGGCCAGGACGCTATCCCCCGCGCCCACCGGGTCAATGGGACCGGAGACCGGCACGGCGGGGATGCGGAGGCCTCCGCCCCGGTGATGGACCCAGATCCCTCCCTCCCCCAGGGTGATGAAGACGGGCTTGCCCGCCCGCCGGTGGAGTTCCGCAGCGGAGGCGGCGATGGCTTTCGGGCTTGCCTCCCCCTGCCAGGTCGGCCGCACCGCCCGCAGGGCCTCGCTGCGGTTGGCCTGCAGGATGACGTCCCGGAAGAGGCCGATGCGCTCCCGCGACTCCACGGCAAAGACAACCTGGGGATGGGTTCGGGCCAGGGCCGCGATCTCCTCCCGGACCCGGTCCGTCACCACCCCGCAGTTCCGTTCCTGCACCTGGTCCACCACAGCCACCCCGTGGACCTGTGGCACCAGGTCCCGCAGCCTTGCCAGGACCGCCTCTTCCACCTCCCGGGGGAGAGGGGCGCGGTTCTTGATGTCCAACCGGTTCAGTTCGTGGATGGTCCCATCCGGCTCCTGCATCAGGGGCTTGGTGTAGGTAGGGGTGAAGAGGCCCTCCCGCTGGACGAGGGGGGAGACGTCCACGCCCTGGCGGAGGAGGGCGCGCCGCAGTTCGTACCCCTCGCCGTCGTCCCCCAGGACGCCCAGGGCCACAACTCCCACGTCCAGGGCGCGCAGGTTGGAGACCACCGTCCCCGCGGCCCCGGGCTGGGGCCGCACCTGCACCACCTGGTAGGCTTCCAGGCCTGTCTCCAGGGAGACCTCGCTCAGGCGGCGGTCCAGGTGCAGGTACTTGTCCAGGAAGAAATCCCCCACGACGAGGACCCGGAGGCGCGGGAAGCCTTCCAGAAGTTCTTCCAGACGCGCCGCGGTCATCCTGGACCAGGTCGGTGACGGTGTGTGGCTCATCCTCCCACCCTCGCCAGGATGCGGTGGTACAGGTTCATCACCGTGGCCTGGTGGTCCCCCTGAATGTAGAAACTCTCCCCACCCTCTTGCACCGTGCGCACCAGGACGGTCTTGAAGGGGCGGTAGTAGTAGCGGGGGTCCGTCTTAGGGGGCTCGCGGTGGGGGTCCGGGCCCAGGTCCAGGAGGTCAAAGACCGCCGTGGTGAAGCGGACGATGCGCCGGCCCTCCTGGTGGGCCACGTTGCGGGCCATGCTCAGGGCCTTGAGGAAGACCTCCGGCCCCATCACCGCCGTGCCCACGTTCAGGACCACCCCTCCCTCCAGGCTCCGCAGCGCTTCCGCCAGGATGAGGAAGTCGCGGTACGAAGCCGCGCCAAGGATGGCCCCGTCACAGTCCGGGTGCTCGTGGATGATGTCGTACCCGATGCCCACGTGGACCGTCACCGGCACGCGGAGCCGGTACCCGGCGGCCAGGATGCTCACCTCCCGGTGGGGGAAGCGCTCTTCCTCTATCATGCGGCCCACGGCCTCGCCAAACCCCAGGCCTTCCGGTACCCCGGCGCGCAGGGCCTCGTGGATGCGCCCCGTCTCCTGCCACAGGCCGAACTGCCCCTCGGCGATGTAGCGGGCCACGCTCTCGGTGGTCGCCCCGATGAGGGCCAGTTCAAAATCGTGGATGGGACCAGCGCCGTTCATCCCCACATGGGTGATGAGGCCCCGTTCCATCAGGGCGATGACGAAGCGGGAGAGGCCCCGCTTGATGACGTGGGCCCCCATCATCCAGAGGACCGGCGCGCCGGCCCGCCGTGCCTGGACCACCCGCTCGGCCACCTGGTCCAGGTGGGGGTCGTCAAAGGGGGGGACAGGGGCGTCCAGGGGGAGCACGTCGGCCAATGTCATGTCGTGGACCCGCTCGGCCAGCGGCTTCAGATTCAGTTTGCTCCGGTCAAACTCAGGATACGGCACGGTCACTCCTCCCCGAAGAGGTAGGCCACCAGGCGGTCGTGCTCCCGGAAGTCGGGCACGATGAGGTCCGCGCCCGCAGCGATGAGGCGTTCCCGCTTCCAGAGGTTCACGCCCTCGCGGGTGGCCTCGTTGGAGGCCACCCCCACAGCGATCCCCCCGACCGCCTTGGCGTCTTCAATCTCCACGAAGCCATCGCCGAAGGCGGCGAACTCGCTCCCGTGGAGGTCGTTCTCCTGGATGATGCGCTCAATGACCATCTTCTTGGAATAGCGCTTGTAGTCGTCCAGCGCGCCGTAGATGCGGGCGAAGTAGGGCGTCAGGCCCAGCACCTCGGCCTCGTGCAGGACGTAGGGCTCGTCCGTGCCAGAGGCGAGGTAGCAGGTCACCCCGCGGGCCCGCAGGGCCCTCACCATCTCCAGGGCCCCGGGCACCATCATCTCCTCCGGCGGGATTTCCCCCCTCTCCAGCGCCGCCACCCGCCCCTTGATCCGCTCCCAAAGGCGGTCGTGGTACATCCGCTTGTAGACCAGGGGGTCGGCGGGGGTGCCCCCTCGCTTCTCCACCTCCTCGCACAGGCGGATCATCTGGTAGATGGTCTGCTTCCCCGTCAGGCGGTCCACGAAATCGGTGACCACCCGGCGCAGTTCCTCCTCGTCCTCGTGGTGGGGGGTCTGGAGGAGGACCTCCACCATCATGGGGATCATCACCCCTTGCCACCCTTCCCGGATGAGGGAGATGGTGCCGTCAAAGTCAAAGAGCGCGTGGCGGATGGTCCCGCGCGGGATGTCGGGGTTGATGACCTCGATGTGGGTTCCCGGCAGGTATTGGCTCACGAGTGCAGCGTCCCCTCCTGCTGAGGATAGTTTTATCCGACCTCACCCCTACCCCCGCCGCCTGCGGCGGCCTCCCCCTTCCCTCCCCGCACCGGGGAGGGAAGGGGCCGGGGGATGGGAGAGGGGTGTCCCCACCTCACCCTCCCCTGGCCTTCGGCCACCCCCTCCCTCTCCACGTGTGGAGAGGGAGGGGGTGGGGGGTGGGAGAGGTCACCGCTCCAGGCACTGTTCGGCCAGGGCCACGGCTCCCCAGAGGGGGGCATCGTCGCCCAAGGCGGCCGGGACGATGTCCACCGTCATGCCCGGGAGGACGTGGGCCCTTGCTGCCTCCCGCACGGCGGCGAAGTAGCGCTCGCCGGCCTTGGACACCCCTCCGCCCACCACCACCCGCTGGGGGTTCATAAGGACGATGGCCGCGCCCAGCCC
>JBMFPD010000153.1:0-7766 GCA_049969295.1 Anaerolineae bacterium
CCTCCTTCGCTACCGGCGGGCAAAGGCCCGCATGCTCACAAACGTCGCCACGCCGTCGCGGTGGTATACCTTGACCGAGATCTCGCCCTTTGTCTCCCCATGGGGGTAGGTGGAAAAATTCGGACAGAGCCGCCGTTCCTCCAGGTTTTGGAGGAAGAGGGACCCCTCTTTCATGGTCCATTTCCCTGGAAGAGGTGAGAGGTTGGGCACTGGTGTATCGGTCAGGAGAAGGGCTTGGTAGGCCTTCCCTTCCGCACGCCACCAGCGCAGTTCCCCCTTGGGCCCGAAGATGGCCCCCTGGTCTTTCCAATCAGGGGGCGCGTCCTGCCCCATGGTCAGACGGGCTCCATCCGCGACCCAGTGCCAGCGAGGCTCCTCCAGGGCTGACGTCCAGGACCCGAGGTCTCCTGGTAAGCCTTGCAGGAAGTAGACATACCCTTCCATAGTCCTGTCTCCTTAAAGAGCCTGGACAGCCTCGCGAGCCGCCCTTTTCCATCCTTTAGGGTTGTAAACACGGCGAAGGTAGAATCCGGCCGTCTCCACCCTTTCGGGCTGAGGCATGTTCGCGATCTTCTCTGGAAGGAAGAGGCCATAGGCTTTCCTATCTTCCTCGTCCAGGAACGAGGCCAGGCCGCGCCAAACTGCTGCGTCTGCCCCCGGCGCGACCTCGTCCAGCCAGGCTTCCTGCACCGAGACGGCAACCTCTCCGAAGCCCCTGTTCTTGCCAAACCCCACCTTGATCAGTCCCTGGTCCATGCTCTCCAGGGCCAGGGCCAGGAGCCCTAGTTGCCAGATCTCAAAGTTCTCCAGCACCAGGTGGCCTTCAAAAGTCCCTGAGACAGCCACTTCCATTTCAAAGGGGCCGTGGGCTACCGCATGGCTCAAGCGGGAGATGGCCACCCCATAGCGGATCTCCGTTCTAACCTTGTCTACCGGGAAGAGATCCGTGAAGGAAACACGCCCCTTGAGGCGGGTGTGGCCGAAGGTGCGGCAGGCGCCGCAGGAGCGTTTGTAAACCGTCGCGCTGTTCTCCTCCTTCTCCAATCTTTTAGCACAGCTGCTCTGGTCATCTGGGAAGGTAGGGCAGGCCCACTTCCAGGACTGCTCGTCGCCCAGCGTCCTCAGGGCCTTCTCCACAAACCCTCGCACCACGCCCTTGAGAGAGGACCCGGGGATGTAGACTATCTCGCTCTTCTGGGGGTGGGAAGTGCGGACAAACTGCATATCTGGCAGGGCTGGGTCGGCAGAGACGCCACCGGCCTTGATCAGCAGTGGCCCTCTGGGACTCAGGTGCAGGGTCAGGCGAAGGGCATTGTACCTTGTTTTGTGCATGGCTCGCCTCCTTAACTCAATCCTTGGAGCCAGTTTTGAAACGCCTTTGTGAACCGTGCCGGTTCCCGCGAGTCGCTCTCGCCATTCAAGAGATAGCCCATCAGGTTCCCGACGTCCACCTGGCGGATGGAGAGGTCCTTCAGACGCCCCCAGCCCGTGCCGCGGGTGGACTTGCCGCCCAGGGGGATGCCTCCTTCCTTCCACATCTGGAGCACAGTGAGGAGGAAGCCGATCTCCCAATCCTCCAGGTTTTCGGCCAGGATCTCCAGCCCGAAGCGCGCCCCTGGTACGACAGTCTCAAAGTCGTACTTGACCCCCGTCCGGGCCACTCCGAGGTCTCGGTCAATGCCCACCCCGTCGCGGATCTGGATGAGGACCGGCATCTCCTCAGGGTTCAGAAGGAAAGCGTCTTTAAAGGCCACCCGGCCAGCAAACCAAGGGGAGCCGAAGAGACGGCAAGCGGTGCAGCTCCTGTCCCAGACCTTCTGGGCAAAGGCTGCATCTTGCCCTTTTGCCTCTTTCCAGAGTTCGTCTTTCGTCTTGGGGTTCACACAGGGGCTGTCAAAAGGGTCGCAGGCCCACAAGTTCGGCCTTCTGTTGGCGGCGCGCAGGAACCGCTCTGCCTGGAAGCGCACCACACCTTTGATGGAGGAGCCAGGGATGAAGGGCAGGCCATCGGGCCCCTTGATCACGGGCATGTCTGTGCCCGTTGGCTCCAGGGAAAGGCGGCTGCCCACAGCCAGAGCCGTTTCCATCTCCAATGTGGCTTGGACCCAAGTCCGGCTCTTGAATTGCTCAAAGATGCCCATAGTAAGCCTCCTTAGCTGCTCCCCTTCGTGTCCCAGGTATGCCAGCGGACAGCGTATCCAAGCACCCGGGAGACGATCTCCATGTGGATGCTCTTGGCATCCGCACCCTTCACCTGGCGGGCGATCTCTTCAGCTCGCTCCTTGAGGTCTCCCAGGAGTTTGCACGCGTTCTCAGCCCATTCCCGAGGCAATTCGCCACGGGCTCCCTGGTAGCGGATGAAGAGGTCCACAGCGGCCCAGGATTCGCTCGCCTCTGCAACATCCTGGATGTTCCGCATCTGCCGCCTTTTGTCTTCCCTGGTCCCGAGGTCCTGAGAAAGCTGACGCGCTTTTTGGACCCACTCGTCGTCCAAAGCCACAATTTTCTGGCGTGCGATGAGATCTAGCTTTCTCATACCGGCTCTACCTCCATATGGAATGGGTGGCAGATCAAACACTCGCCGAAACTCTCGTCTGTTCGTTCGCCGATCCCCTGGAACTCCATAAGGAAGGGTACCAGAACATCTGGTCGTCCTTTCCAGCAGAACACGTATACACTCCCCATCCGAGCGGCCAAGTTGGTCGGTTTGGGCAGGCCCCAGGCCGTGGACCAGCCGCTGGCCATGTCCGGGCGGGTCATCCAGAACACAGGCTCAAAGGGCTGGCTCTGGATGACAAGAGTTGGCACCAAAGTAGGCACTCCTTGCCTGCGGAACACCCCGGGAGCCAGGAGGTCCACTGAGAAAAAGGTTCCTTCTGGCTCGCTTGGCAGGTCCTGTTCGTTGATGGCAAGCCGTCGGATGTCCTGCCAGAGCTGCTTCAGGGTTCGGTTGAAAGATTCCAACCTTTCCTTAAGCGGGGGCAGGTCCACATCGGCATCCTTGAGCTCTATGCAGCCGTAGCCTCTGGTGTGCAGGGCT
Source organism: Anaerolineae bacterium (assembly GCA_049969295.1). Taxonomy (GTDB): domain Bacteria; phylum Chloroflexota; class Anaerolineae; order DTPP01; family DTPP01; genus DAOTYM01. The sequence goes on from JBMFPD010000153.1 coordinate 3,041, forward strand.
CCCAGCGCCGTCTTCTGAAGGGCTTCTTTCAGGCTGGCCAGGGCTTCGCTTTCTGATGGGTGGACTTGACCCAGGAAAACGAGAGTTGAGGTTTCCCTGTTGGTGTCGGGTTTGGCCGCCTCCGGGCTGAGGGCCGAGGCGGTATAGAGCATACCTTCGACGGAGGCTCGGCGGTGTCGGCTGAGGGCAACCTTGGTCTGGCCGTGGAACCGGGGCCGGAAAAGGACATGCCGGTCGGCGTCACCGTCTCGGTAGACAGTGTAGAAGCCCCTGAAGCCCTCCGTACGATCGCCGCACCTTGGGCAGACGAGGGAGAACGGTACGGGGAACCGAGCTCCGTGTTCCACAAGAAGATGGTAAACCAGATGGGGAAGCAGGGTATCTACCACACCGTGCCCCCGACGATCGGGCAGAGGTTCACTTGCAAAACCACTTTTCTGCTTGCAACTCATCGCGCTCATCGGGAGGGGAAGGGTGTACCGAACCTGACGCCATTCCACAGAGGGGAAGAAGTTCCCGATCCGGACTTGCGCTACCCTTTCCAGAATCTGGGTGTCGTTCAATCCCTTGCGAGCCAACCATTCGGCCCAAGCCCCTCGCAGCACACGGCCCGGAAGGTAGAGGTTCCCCGTCAGGAACTGGGCACCTGCCCGAACCTCCCCCAGGATCAGGGGCTCCTTGGGTTCAACCTTCAGCCACATCCTTGCCCTCCTTCCAGGCTTGCCAGAACGGGAACAGATCATCTTCTAGAAGCGTATTCCCGTTGAGAGTTGTCTTCAGCTCCACGTCCTTGATCCACCCCAGGCCACGGGTCTTTCCCCCTCCTACGGCCCTTCCCCAGCGAGCCGCCAGGGCCACGAGGGCTGCTGCAGCCTTGGCAATGTGGAGATCCTTGAACTCTCCCTCACAGGTGGCATGCCACCGCGTGGGGATGGCTTGCGTGGTCTCCAAAAAGAAGAGACGCTGGGGAAAGGCTGCTCGGCGGTGGCGGCTGATGGCTACACCGCTTCGGACAGCCGTCTCCGCCTCAAAGGTCAAGAGGACCGCGTCACTGAAGCGAAGGGGAGAAGGGTGCCGGGGGTTCCCGAAGATCTGGCAGACCAGGCACAGGGGCTGGTCTTTGCACATGGTCGCTGGCTCTGGGCCTGTGCATACGTTCTCATGTCCCCAGGTACGCAGAAGGATCTCCGCATTCTCCCGCAAGAACCCCTTCAGCGTTGTCGCTGGAATCACCCAGTGCCCCTCCGCGCTGCGGGCCAGCGCCTTGTCCGCTCCGAGGCGGCGGAGGTTGCCCGTGGTGTGGAATGCGGTCTCCAGCTCCAAGCCCACATCAATCCGAAGGTGTTCCATCACTCGGCCTCCTCTTCCACGTCCGGTTTCATCCCCTCCAGTTCGGCCAGTTCCAGGGCGTCCACCAAGGCTGTGCGCCAGAAGCTCTTGCCTTCTCTCTGGGCCTGATACCATATCGGTGCGGGGATATCCATAGATCCTTCGCCGGAGGCAGCCAGTTTCCCTACACGGGTCAAGGTTTGATACATCTCGGTCCGTTTCTCATCTGACCGTCTGGCGATGTCGTAGTGGATGAGGTTCACTGAGCTCATCACGCCTCGCTCCAGAGCTTCAGCCCAGCGGTGGCGAAGCGTTCGGGGCCACCTTGCCATGTCTTGGCTGGCCTCTAGGAGTTCCCTTGCCTGTCCCAAATCGTAGGGACGCGCCGTGAGCTCTCGGTGCAGGCCCTCTGTTGCTGGGCGTGAGTAGTAGCCTATCAGAGGCTCTGCTTTCTCGCTGGCAACAGGGGAAGGCAGCCAGAGGAAGGTGAGGGCACTCCTGAGAGTGTCTGGTTCTCTCTTGGCACACTTCTTGGCCTCTTTGAGGAGGTCACGGGCTAAATGCTCAAAATAGCGCATGGGATACCTGACGTCGGCAATCACGATACCACAAGAGGTTGTGACTTTTGTGGGTGGGGCATCGTGGAGGCTCTGCAGACGAGCGTTTATCTCCTTTTCAAATTGCTCCAGGAACTTTACGGCCACCTCCCAGGCATAGCCAGCCTGGATCAACAACGTCACATCATCTCCTCCAACATTGACGATGTCAAAGGGCCAGTATTCCTGGGTTTGGAGGGCATGTCCGCATACTTCAGCGATCGCGCTAAACAGGGCTTCCTTCGTGCCCTCCTCTATGGCTTTGGAAAGGCGGCCGTACTGTTCCGGGCTTCGCGCCTGGTGGAGCAAGGATCCGATGTTGTTGCCATCGGCGTAGACAAAGGCCAGGTACTCCCGTTTTGCACCTTTCACAAGGGTGTCCAGGTCTTCAGGCTGCTGAGCACGGTAACCACTCGTCTGGTACCTTTTCCAGAACTCCTGGTTGAACCTACCCCGAACTTCTTGGTCCCGCTGGCGCCCCCTGCTGGTCCTTCTCTCGCAAACAGGACACAGCCTCTTGTCCGGTTCTATAGGGTCTGGAAAGGCAGCCATCCTCCTGCCACATCGGTCACAGCGCCGTCCGAAAGGGAACGCTTCGTAGAAGGGAGCACTCATCTTCCGGTCTTTTGCTTCCCGCATCCGGGTGCTCAGGGCGAACATCCGATGGGCGAAACTCCCGTCCAGAGTGACCTTCTGGGCCGCCTTCAGCAATCGTCCTGCCCATCCGTTTATTGCTGTGGGAGTTGGGCCCACAGCAAGAGGGTTCTCACATACGATGGTGACCGTAGCGATGAGGGTTTGTTCCAGGTAAAGCCGCTCGAGATCCCGCTTGACCTCCTCGGCGCGATCAGGAGGCACCTGTAGGAGAAAACTCCCGCCGCCACAGTAGATGACTTTGTAACCATGCCGCGCTTGCAAAGGCCCTCGGATCTGCTCTTCGCATTCCAGCAAGAGATCGCTGCCGCCCCGGATCTGGGGGAGGGAGGAAGTCTCAAAGACGAACTCTTTAATGGCATCCACGTCGCCCGCGAGCAGGATGCTTTCCTCCATTCGCTATGGCCTCCTTTCTCCACGATAGAGCGGTCGTTTAGATTCCATGGTGCCCTCATGATCCTTTCTCTTCAGCCTTTTCAGCCTCCGGTTCATGACGTGTTTGGGAGGGCCGCATCAGCGGCTCCAGTGCAGGCTGTATCCCTGCCCACATGAGCGCTAAGATGATGGCAATGATGCAGAGCACTGTGAAGCTGCTCTCGTCATACAGTTGTGAAGCCTGTACTGCTGATAGGGCTGACGTGCCGACAGCAGCGTTGGTGTTCAGCCATATCCACCCTACTGCTGCCATGACAAGGAAGAGCCAGGGTTTTGCGATTCCCTTCATATCACCGAATCCTCCGATAGAAAGTATCCCCGCGGGAGCACCGCAGCCCTCTCCCCTGTCCGTCGGCATCCTCTGTGCGGCGCTCCCGGGCCCCTCCAGCGTACCGCATTTCCCGCCCCAGGTCATCCGGGATCTCCCTGCTCCTTCTCAGAGGTTTCTCTGAACGACCCTCCCCTCGGCTGTGCTATCATCTCTGCAACCGATGCCTGAAAGGACCGAACTTCTCGCGCAGGAAGTGGTAACTCAGGTGCTGACCCTCCGGCAGTTCCCATGCATTGCGGCACTCCGCCAGGATCACCGTCTTGTGGCTGTCCACCGTCTTCAGGGTGACGTGCAGGCGCTCGGCCACCTCCTGCGGCGTGTCCCCAGCGGCAAAGGCCAGGAGCACCTCCCGCTGCCGCGGCGTCAGCCGCTCCCACACCTCCTCGCACCGCCGGCGGTCCGCTTCCTCCAGCCAGCGGACCCCCGCCGCGACCACCTGTCCGGCCGTCACCGGGGTCAGTTGCCGCAGCGCTGGGAAATAGGAACCCCAGGGGACCATGGGGACCTGGATGAGGCGGACGCCGTCCTCCGGGCGGGCGTGCAGGATGGCCCCGTCCCGCGCCCGCTCCAGGAAGGCCCGCGGGGTGTACATGTGCCACACGCAGTCCTGGTGGCCGAAGAGGAGCATGGCGGCCGAAAGGGCCAGCACCCCGATGATCCGACGCCCTCCCGCAATGCACAGGTGCAACCGCCTCCCCTGCGCCTTCAGTTCGCTCAGGAGGCGGTAGACCTCCATCCAGACCTGGTCCGCATCGGCCTCGTCCCGGATGTCCACCAGGGGCGGCCCAGCCTGTGTCCGGATGACCCAGGGGCGGAAGCGGCAGGGGCGGCCCCGGTACCGGTCGCCCGCGAACTCGTCGGCCAGTTGCTCCAATGCCCGCTGGACGCGGGGGTCGGCCGGGGAAAGGTGCAGCACGTAGACCTCCCGCACCTCCTCCCCGCGGGCCAGCAGGTCGTCCAGGGCGAAAGTGACCACCTGGGCCTGTCCGCCCATGGTGGAGACCAGCGTGCACTCCCGTGGGGTGCTCAATGTCTTCCCCTCAACCCTTCAAGGAGTGTGGGCTGATGGAACTCTTCCCAGCCGTAGCCATCGGCGGCCCCCCGCATGCAGGGAAGTCCGTCCTCGCCTACAGCCTCAGCCAGGCCCTGCGCACCCGGGAAGTCCAGCACTACGTCCTGCGCGCCTACCCCGATGGCGAGGGCGACTGGGCCAACGAGGCCCAGCAGGACCTGGTACGGCGCATCCGCATCAAGGACTGGGGCTCTCCCCGCTGGGTGGACCGCATCTCTCAGGACATCCTGAACCGACACCTTCCCCTCATCGTGGACATAGGGGGCCGGCCTACTCCCTTCCAGGAGGCGATCCTGGACTGCTGCACCC
>JBMFPD010000154.1:0-7745 GCA_049969295.1 Anaerolineae bacterium
ACCGCACCTCGGCCTCCAGGACCCGAGCCCCCTTCCATTCTGGCAGACGTCCCCCCTCCAACGCCTCCTGGAAGAGGCGGTTCGGCAACCGTGCGTCCACCGACACCCACTCCGCCTCCTGGCGTACCAGGGCCAGCTCGTAGGACGTCTTCCTCCCTGGCCCGGGCCGCGGGGCGAGGAGGACCGGCGCGCCCGGGACCAGGAGTTCCCGCAGGCGGCCGGAATTAGGGAGGTGCGCCCGGACCGTCTCCCCTCCCACCGCCACGGCGACGGCGAAGCGGTTCAGCCGCTCCACGAAGAGGCCCTCCACCAGGGGGCGCGGCAGGTCCATCCCTCACTCCTTGAGGAGCAGGACGCCAGTGGCCAGCCACAGGAGGGCATAGTTCAGGGTGCGCCGCGACCCCTTCCAGGCCCCGAAGAGGAGGGTCGTCAGCACAAGCCCCACCGTCAGGCGGGCCATGGCCACCGGCTCGCGGAAGGTGGAGAAGGGGAGGTAGGCCACCGTCAGGCTCTGGACGAGGAGCAGCCACGGAAGCAGATGGCGCGAACCCCGGACGAGTTCCCGCAGGCCCATCACCACCCCAACCACGCTCGGCAGGACCGCCCAGGGAAGCATCATGGCCAGGAACAGGACGAACACCTCCCAGCCGTAGGGGAAGACCGCCCAGAGGCCGCCAAAGGGCACCCAGGGGAAGGGCGTGGCCCCCGCCCCTCCGGACCCCAGCCCCGGCTCCCCCAGCCACAGGGCGAGGGCCACCTGGTACAGGACCATGGGAGCCACGGCCACCCCCGCGATCCCCGCGGCCAGGCGCAGACGGCGCGTCCAGAGAAGCCAGAGGGCGATCCCGGCGACGAAGGTCAGGGACGTCTCCTTGGCGAGGGTGGCCAGGGCGAGCAAGAGGGCGGAGGGGAGCCACCGTTCTTCCTGGAGCGCCCACAGGGCTGCCAGCACCAGGCACGTAGCCAGGGGCTCGTTCAGGTCCAGGCGGAAGGCCAGGAACTGGCCGCTGTAGAGGCCCAGGCCCAGGGCGTACCAGCGGCTGGCCCCATACCCCTCCAGAAGGCACTCCATGAGCCAGGTGGACGCCGCCAGCGCCGCCCCATTGACGAGGATGAGGGTCCACGGGATCCAGGCCGGGTTGCCCAGGGCGAGGGCCCTCGCCAGGAGAGGGTAAAGGATGCGCTGGTAGCGGTAGGCGGGCACGTCCAGATAGGGGCCCGCCTCCGTCAAACGCAGCGCGATCTGGTAGGCGAACTGCCCGTCGTACCCCTCGGTCCCGTGGGGGTCCCCTTCGGCGAAGCGCGTGCCGAGCATGGCAAAGGCCAGGGGGTCTCCTCCGTGGCGCGCCAGGATGGCCCCGCCGTACAACGCCGCGGCCAGCGCCACCACCATCCACGGCCGAACCCAGGACACCTCCTGGAGCCAGGTCCCCGGCGAGGGTCTCTCTCTCATCCTGCCTCCCTACCGCAGTGCATAGAGGGCATAGGACCCATCCTCCGCCTGCCAGACGGGGCGTAGGCAACAGGCCTGCAGGCCCTCCCAGGCCGACCACACCCCCTCCATCCCCGCCGTGCGGCCGCTCCTCCGCACGAACGCCGCCCCTTCCTCGTGCCAGAGGATGTGGGTCCAGCCCTGCCCCTGCAGGGCAGCGGCGATGGCCTGCGGCTCCTTCTGCGCAAGGACGAGGCGCGGCCACAGGTCCAGGATGGCGTCGGGCTGGCAGGGACGGGGGCTGTAGTAACTCCGCGGCTCCCAGAGGAAGAGGACGCGGGCTCCCGGCGGCGTCTCCTCCAGGGCCTGCATGGCGGCGTAGTAGCCCCCCAGGTTCCGCAGGAGGTAGGCTTCCTCCGCTTCCTGGCCCGTGAGGACAGCCACGGGCCGCCGCGCCACGAGGTCCAGGGCCTGCTCCGTCAGGTTGAGGAGGAGGACGAGCCCCACGACGATGCGGAGGAACCGGCGCAGGGAGAACTCGCGAGGATGGGGAGGCGAGGGCACCCGGGCCAGGGCCCAGCCATAAGCAGGGGCGAGCATTGCCAGGGCCGGCAGGAGGAGCCGGGATTGGAAGAGGGCGCGTGACCAGACGACGCCCGCCGTCCACGCCAGGGCCTGTACCCCGGCCACCAGGAGGCACCCCCAGAGGGCCTGGGGCCTGGGCCTCGCCCGCAGCACGGCCCACACCAGGATGGGCAGGAAGCCGAGGAACAGCGGCCCCATCCGGCCGTCGTAGTAGTTGACATCCCGGATGCCGAGGGTGACCGTCAGGGGGAGGGCCAGGAGTTCCCCCAGGTTCCCCCCGATCCCCGTACCAGCCTCAGCATACCACTGGGCGCGCCAGGCATCCCACCGCGCACCGCCGAAGAGGAAGGGGTAGACCGGGTTCCCGGTGAAGGCCCATGCCTTCAGATAGCAGGGCACCGCCGCGAGGAAGGCCGCTGCGGTGAAGGACAGCACCTCCCGCAGGCGACGGGGACGTTGCCAGGCCCAGAGGCACACCAGGACGAAGAGGCCCAAGGCCCCGGGTGCAGCCGTGTACTTGACGCCCAGGGCCAGGCCCGTGCTCGCGCCCCCGAGCACCAGATACGCCCGGTCCCCCTTCTCCCGCCAGAGGAGCACCCCCCACAGGCCCAGTGCCAGGTAGGTCGCCAGAGCCAGGTCGGTGTAGGCCCAGGAGGCGAGGGCGAAGACCATGGGCATGGAACCGAACATCGCCACGGCCCAGGGCGCGGCCCGGCGACCCATGGGCTGCCGGGCGAGGCCGGCCACGGTCGCCGTGAGCAGGAAGCCGTACCCCCAGTGGAGGAGGACAGCGGCGCGCTCGCCTCCCAGCAGCATGGACCAGAGGAAGAGCATCTCCACAAGGCAGGGGTAGTGGAGGTGCGGCACGTCCAGGGGCAGGGGCTGGATGCCCCCTTCCGCCAGGTACCAGCGGGCCTCGGGCAGGTGGTAGAAGAGGCTATCCCACCCCAGGGGTGGGGCCAGGGCCAGGAGCAACGAGCCGCCGAAGGCAGCAGCCATGTAGAGGGCCGCGGCTTTCTCCCCCGGGGATGCGATGCGCACCGTGCTTCCCAGCCGCAACCAGGGCCCTCCTCCCTGCCGCAGGAGCGCCGCCAGGTCCCACCCCAGGGGAGCGGCCAGGAGCGCGGCGACAGCCCAGCCGAGGGCTGGCCTCAGCGCGCCGGCGAGGCCCAGGAGCAAGATGAGGAGGGCCAGGCCCCCCAGGCCCAGGGCCAGGCTGGCCACGTGCTGGTAGGCGCGGGGAAGGCGAGCCGTTGGGGCCACCCACCGCAGCAGGCGCTGGCCCCACGCCCAGGCCGCCGCCCACGTGAAGGCCGCCAGGGCCACCTCCCCCAGGGCGCGCAGGAGGGCCCGCACCTCTTCCAGCCTCAGGGGCTTCTGCACGGCGTAGAAGACGGCGAGGACGGCGAACAGCCACCCCAGGAACGCAGCCAGGCCCACCCACCGGCCTTTCACCCACCGCATGGCGCGATCCCTCCTGCTCCGGTGCCCGTCCGGGGCTTCTTCCACTGGTACAGGGTGGCCCATGAGTCATTGTACACCGGGTCCAGGTAGCGGGGGATGAACTCCCACACCAGGACCTCCACGCTGCGCAACAGACGTCCCTGGGGATCGTGCTGCAAGAGGAAGTCCAGGTCCTCCCAGGAGACCAGGATATGCGAGAAGCCCTGCCCTTGCAGGTGTCTGGAGACCTCCTCCGGGCTGCCCAGGGTTTCCACGAGGTCCAGCCAGGCTCCCTGGGAGAAGTCGGGCTGGCAGGGCACGGGGCAGTAGTAGCCCCGCCCGTCGGCGACGAGGAAAAGGCGCGCTCCCGGGGGCGCGTGTTCCCGCAGGTAGGCCATGGCCCCGTAATCCCCCACATTGCGGCGCAGGAAGGCATCGGGCGTCTCCAGACCGGCGAGGACGGGAAGGGGCTCAATGTGGAGGAAGGCCAGGGACGTGAACAGGACCCCCACGCCGAGGCCGGCGATCTCCACGGCCTGGACCACCAAGTCCCCGCGCAGGGCGCGCCACCGGGCGCGCTGTGGCCGGACGAGGATCTGGCCCACAGCGGCGCAGAGGAGCGGGAAGAGGGGCAGGAGGAAGCGCGTCTGCTGGGACCCCACGGCCCAGGCGGCGAAGCGGAGGCCGATGACCAGGGCGAACACCCTATCCAGATGGCCCCCCTGCCCCCGCCGGACAAAGGGGAGGAGCACCAGCAGGGGGAAGAGGGGGCTCAGGTAGTCCAGGCCCGTGTGGGAAGCGCTGAAGGCCGCGTGGTGCGTGTACAGGTTCCAGGGGAGGAGGAGCCAGTCCGCCCAACCCCTGCCCACGCCGAACCCCTGGCCATTGTACTCCTCAATCCAGCGCAGGAGCGAGGGCGAGAGGTCCCGCGCGCCGAGATAGAAGGGGTACACAGGGTTGTGGAGGTAGGCCCAGTTCTTCAGGTACCAGGGCGAGGCCACGGCCAGGGCGATGCAGAGGTAGAGGGCCAGGGCTCGGACCGCTGCGGTCTTGCCCAGGGATAGCGCCCCTCTCCCCAGGACCACCACGGCCAGGATGCCCAGCAAGGGCAGCGCCAGGACCTTGGCCGAGAGGGCCAGGCCGCTCAGGGCCCCCGCGAGGGCCAGGGGACGGGCATCCCCGGGCTCCTCCCACCAGAGGAGCAGGGCGTACACGGCCATCCCTTCGTAGAAGGCCCAGAAGAAGTCCACGTTGGCCTGGCTGGCCCAGAGAGGGAGGACGGGCATGGTGAGAAGCACGCCCACACTGCGCCATGCGCTCCCAGGGGAACCGTAGCGGCGGGCCAGGGCGAAGGCCACTGCCCCACAGAGCACCGCCGCACCCACGTGCAGGGCCTGGGGCGCGGTGTCGCTCCCCAGGGCCAGGCAGAGGAGGAAGAGCAGTTCTTCCCCCAGGGGCCCGACCGCGTGCCAGTTCCCGTCAGGGGCCTCCCGGGGCAGGGAACCGCTCTCCAGCACCCGCCGGGGCACGAACAGGTGGTACATGAGGCTGTCGTAGCCAGAAGGTGGCGCCAGGGCCAGGAGGAAGGTGAGCAGGACCACCGCCCCTGCCAGGAGGGCCACGGCCTTCTCGGGGCGCGTCAGGTTGCGCCAGCCTCCGGGGACCCGTTGCAGCGCCCGGGCAAGCCCGCAGGCCTGCCGGCCCACGGGCCGGGCGAAGGCCACACCGCAGAGGGCAAGGGCGGCCACCACGAAGGGTCGCGTCGCCAGGCCCGCGGCCCCCAACACGAGGATGCCGTGACTCAGGACACCCAGGCCGGCTGCAGTAGCAAAGAGCGCGCTTTCCAGAGGGGAGACCCCCTGCCAGAGGCGCGCTCCCAGGGAGCGCCCCACGGCCGAGGCCAGGAGCAGGAGGTAGGCCGTGAGGAGGCAGGCGAAGGCCGCATCCAGAAGCGCGCGGGCGCCGCCCAGGGAGAGAGGGCGCGTCGGCGCCGCCCACCCCCACAGGGCGAGGCCCAGGGGAGCTAGGGCCGCTCCAAAGGAGGACCAGAAGAGGTCCGGCTGCGAAGCCCAGGGCCGCGCATTGCGCAGCGCGAGGAGTGGCCACCTATCCACGGCTTCCCACACCCTCCCCATGGACAGAGCGCAGGCAGAAACTCAGGCTCACCACAGCACCCGCGAGGAGCGCAAGGGGGATGCCCCAGACGCACCAGGTTGGGGCCCCCAGGAGCCCCAGGTGTACCCACCAGAAGTCTGGCACGTTGAGCCGGACGAACTCCGCAAGCCACAGCGCCTCCGCGCCCGCAGCCTCCAGGTCCCCTGCCAGGGCCTGCAGACGTCCGAAATGCTCCGCCACCAGGCTGCGGACCGCGTCCCGCGCCGTCGGGTCCCGCCAGAGGGCCGCGACCTCCCCCACCATCCGCCATTGGTGGGCCAGGGGCGAGAGGTCCGGCTCGTAGAGGCTACGGTCGTACCAGCGTGGGCCAGCCGTCTCCGCAAGGTGCACCAGGTAGCGGGAATGGTCCACCAGGACCGCGGGGACCTGCACCCCCACCCCCAGGAGCAGCAGGGCGAGGATGACGCCCCGGGCCCCCCGCACCCGGTCCTCCTCCCACAGGTGCGCGAGGCCCAGGGTGCTCAGGGGCAAGAGGGGCAGGAGGAAGCGCGGCCCCCAGTTCCAGCCCCCGGTCCAGTAGGCGTAGGAGGCATGGAAGGCGAGGTACGCGGCCCACAGCGTCGCGGCGAGGGCCACGAGGCCCCGATGCTTCCGCCAGGCCAGGGCGAGGCCCATTACGGCCGCCACAAGCCACGGGGTGTAGAGGAAGACCCCCTTCCCCGGGCTGAAGGCCTGCCCCCAGAGGCCCAGGAGGAAGGGCACGTCCCAGCGGGCCTCTGGGTAGCCGAGGAAATGCTCAGGGGTCCAGCAGTAGAGGTTGTAGGCCAGGTGCAGCCCGCCCCCGAGGGCCACCGGCAGCGCCCACGCGGGGAGGGCACGGGCGAGCCAGGACCTGCCCTCGCTCCCAGGGCGCGGCCAGAGGAGGTAGGCCGTGAGCCAGGGGAGGTGCAGGACGGCCGTCGTGTGGCGCAGGAGGAGGGCCAGGCCGCTCGCGGCCCCGGCCGCCCACGCCCAGGCGACACGGCCCCCCGTGCGGGCCTCCCACAGCGCCCACACCGACAGGAGCAGGCACACCCCCACGGCTGGCTCGCTGAAGAAGGTCTTGGTGTAGGTCCAGCCCATGCTCGCCAGGCCGTAGGCCGCGCCGGCCATGAGGGCCGTCCCGCGGCGGTAGCCCAGGCGGACGAGGAAGGCGCTCAGGAGGGCCACCGCCGCTGCGCCCCAGAGGGGGTTCCAGAAGGCCACGGTGAGGCGCGTCAGGTCGGCCCGGGCCGCAGGCCAGGCCGCCAAGGCTACGGACCGGCCGAGGAGGTACAGAGGCAGGATGAGGAAGGACTGCCCCGGGCTGTACTTGGAGTAGAGCGCGCCGTCCCGCGGGGAGGCCACGGGCATGGTGGTCTCAAAGGTGTACCCATGTTGGGGGAGCAGGCCTGGCAGGGGCATGGCGGGCATCTCCACCACGCGGTGGCCGATGCGCAGCGTCCCCTGCTCCACCAGGCTCTGGACCATCTGGAAGCGGGTCTCGTCGTCACCGTGGTGGATGCGCCCGCTGGCCGTGGCCAGGTACAGGCACAGCCAGGCCAGGAACCACCAGACCCTCCACCGGCCGGACGCCATCGCCTCCATCCCCATCCCTTATGGCTACTGGCTGCGCATGATGAAGAGCACCCCCACGCAGATGCACAGCACGCCCACGATCCGTTCCCAGGTGATGGTCTCGTGGAAGAGGAACCGCCCGATGAGGAGGGCGAAGACGTAGGTCATGCTCACCAGGGGGAAGGCGAAACTGAAGTCCAATTTGGAAAGGACGTCCAGCCAGAGGATGGCGCTCACGCCGTAGAAGACGAACCCCAGCAGGATGTAGGGCGTGGCGAAGAGTTTGGCCAGGCTCGCCGCCAGGTCCCCTCCCAGGAACTGCACGCCTCCGACGGCGTTGAGGCCGAGTTTCAGGCAGGTCTGCCCGGCCACCAGGAGGAGGATGGCCACCACAGCAAGGAGGATCGTCACGATCATGGCTCTGGTCCCTCTCGGTTGTGCAGATGGTATGGAAGTCCCGTTCATGGTCTCCCCAAAAACCGTGCCAAGGGTCTGCCTAACGGCCCGCCCGTGCCGCCACGCACCCCACTAGGGCTTGACCACAGAGGATTCTGATCATACGGTCTTCTGAGCA
>JBMFPD010000155.1:0-7661 GCA_049969295.1 Anaerolineae bacterium
GCACGTCCTGGGGGAAGAAAGCGTCGGCGCAGAAGAGGGTTCCCTGCCAGGCCAGGCCCACCTGCCCCGGCGCGTGCCCGGGCAGGGCAACCACCTCTGCCTGGAAGGAGCGGAAGGCGAGGGGGCCAGGCTCCACCTCCTGGGACACGGGGCAGGGCGGCGCCAGAAGGAACTTCTGGCGGAGGGCCTCGGGAGGGGCGGCTCCACCGTACAGGTAGGTCGGTTCCAGGATGGGGTTACGGACCACGGCGGCCTCCAGCCCCGAGGCAAGGACCGGCACGCCCGTGCGTTGGGCGAACTCTGCCGCTCCCCCGAAGTGGTCGGCGTGGGCATGGGTGAGGAAAAGGCCCACTGGCCTTGCGCCCAGGTCCCCCAGGGCGCGGAGGGCGCGGCGGGCGGCGTCCCGGTCCATGCCCATGTCCACGGCTAGGGCCTCCCCCTCCTGGACGAGGAACCCCACGTTGGAGCCACCTTCTAGGACGTAGACCCCCTCTTGCACCTGCTCCAGACGTGCAGCCATCTCCCTTCCTCCCTCGCATCCGCCTCTCTGGGAGGGGCGCATGCGTCCCTTGCCGCGAGCGGCCCCCACAAGGCAACAGAAACCGCCCTGGGGGATTCAGGGCGGTCCTCGCCTCGGCCGGCCCTGGGCCTCAACCGCCCAGGTACGCTGCCTTTACCTCGGGGTTGTCCCGCAGTTCCCTGGCGGTCCCTTCCAGCACGATGCGGCCGGTCTCCAGGACGTAGCCCCGGTGGGCCACGGAAAGGGCCATGTGCGCGTTCTGCTCCACCAGGAGGATGCTCGTCCCCTGCTGGTTGATCTCCTGGATGATGCGGAAGATCTCTTCCACCAGGATGGGGGCCAGGCCCATGGAAGGCTCGTCCAGGAGGAGCAGGGTGGGCTGGGCCATCAGCCCGCGGGCCATGGCCAGCATCTGCTGTTCGCCCCCCGAGAGGGTCCCGCCCAACTGCCCCAGGCGCTCCCGGAGGCGGGGGAAGGAACGGAAGACCCGCTCCATAGAGGCCTTGATCCCCTCCTTATCCTTGCGGGTGAAGGCCCCCATCTCCAGGTTCTCCAGGACCGTGAGGGGGGCGAAGATCTTGCGCCCCTCCGGCACCTGGACGATGCCCCGGCGCACGATGTCGTGGGGAGGGACGATCGTGAGGTCCTCCCCTTTGAAGAGGATGCGCCCCTGGCGGGGCCGGAGGAGCCCCGAGATGGTGTTGAGGGTGGTGGACTTGCCGGCCCCGTTGGCCCCGATCAGGGTGACGATCTCCCCCTCGTCCACGTGGAAGGAGATGCCCTGCAGGGCATGGATCGCGCCGTAGTAGACGTGCAGGTTTTCCACTTGCAGCAACATGCGTCTCGCCCTCAGCCCTTGCGTTCCGGAGCCGCAGCGGAGGCTCAGCGCGCCTCCAGCGCCACGCCGCGGCCCAGGTAGGCCTCAATGACGCGCGGGTCGTTGCGGATCTCCTCCGGCGTGCCCCGCGCGATCACCTCGCCGAAGTCCATCACGGTGATGGTCTCGCAGATGCCCATCACCACCCGCATCTGGTGCTCAATCAGGAAGATGGTCAGTTTGAACCGGTCGCGGATGAAGTGGATGAGGTCCATCAGGTTGACCACTTCGGCCGGGTTCATGCCTGCGGCCGGCTCGTCCAGGAGGAGCAGTTTCGGTTCCACCGCCAGGGCGCGGGCGATCTCCAGCCGCCGCTGCTCGCCGTAGGGCAGGCTGGAGGCCAGTTCGTTCTGGCGGTCCTGGAGGTTGAAGATCTCCAGGAAACTCTGGGCCAGTTCCGTCAGTTCCCGCTCCCGGCGGTAGTAGTGAGGCGTCCGCAGCACAGCATCCAGCAGGCTGTACCCCGCGTGCTGGTGGTAGGCGATGCGCACGTTGTCCAGCACGGTGAGGTTGGGGAAGAGGCGGATGTTCTGGAAGGTGCGGCCGATGCCGCGCTGGGTGATCTCGTGCGGCTCCAGCCCCACCAGGTTCTCCCCCTGGAAGAGGATCTCCCCTTCCGTGGGAGGGTAGATGCCGGTGATCATGTTGAAGACGGTGGTCTTGCCCGCACCGTTGGGCCCGATGAGGCCCACCAGCGCGCCTTCGGGGATTTCCATGTCAAAGTTGTACACCGCGCGCAGGCCGCCGAAATACTTGGTCAGCCCGCGGATCTCCAGGATCGGCTTCATGATCCCCGCGCCTCCTGCACCTGTGCTTTGGCCTTCTCCTCCGCGACCTCTGGCCTGAGCCACCACTTCCGCTCCCGCAGGAAGCCCCACTCCCGTTTGCCCAGCAGGCCGTCCGGCTTCAGGAGCATGATGACCAGGAGGGCCACCGGGTAGATGACCAGCCGCCACGCCTCCGTGCCCGTGGGCAGGAGGATGCGCAGGCCCTCCAGGGTGGCTGCCCAGAAGATGGTCCCTGCCAGGGTCCCCGTCATGCTCCCCAGACCGCCGAAGACGATGATGATCAGGGGGTCAAAGGACTTGATGAAGTGGAACATGTTGGGGGCCAGGAAGGCCTGGTAGTGGGCGAGGAGCCCGCCAGCCAGTCCCGCGAAGAGGCTCCCCAGGACGAAGGAGAGGGTCTTGTAGCGGGTCGTGTCAATGCCCATCACCTTGGCCGCGACCTCGCTTTCCCGCACGGAGAGGATGGCGCGGCCCTCGCTGGAGTAGATGAGGTTGCGCATCGCCACCAGGGTCAGGATCAGGAACGTGTACACCCAGGGCCAGGTGGTGAGGCGGGGGATGCCCACCATGCCACGGGCTCCCTTCATCTCCGGGAAGATGGCGTCGGCATTGTCGAAGAGGACCTTGACGATCATGCCGAAGCCCAGGGTGGCGATGCCGAAGTAGTCGCCGCCCAGTTTGAGGACCGGCAGGCCGAAGAGGAAACTGACGATGGCCGCGAGCACCCCTCCTTCCAGCACCGAGAGGAAGAAGATGGCCTGCATGGCCAGCCCTTTCGGCAGGAGGCGCAGGAACGCACCGACGGGACCACTGAGCACCATGGACGCCCCGACCCCTGCGGCGGAGCCGATCACCAGCATCACCAGGTACAGAGACAGCACCTGCCATTCAGGAAGGCGCAGCCCCCGGGTCCAGCGGGGCACCAGCAGGAAGAGGGCCAGGGTCACGGCCTCCCCCACCAGGAGGACGATGAGGGCCGACGGGTCGCTGTTCTGGTACCAGCGGTAGGTGACGTCGGCCGAGGCATAAGCACCGATGGCATAGAACCCCCACTGGCCCAGGGAGAACTGCCCGTTGAACCCGTAGATCAGGTTCAGGCCCAGGGCCACCATGGCCAGGATGCACACGTACTTGATGACATCCTGGATGTAGGTGGTGAAGATGGTGCTGATGACGGGCACCTCGGCGTCGCTCAGCCAGAAGAGGACCTGGAAGACTAGGTACACGAGGAACGCGCCCACCCAGAAGCGCCACGATTGACCGAGGAACCTGCCTTGTCGGACCATGTACCGTACCCCCGCCTTGCCTCAGACCTTCTCTATCTCGGGCTCGCCGAAGATCCCCTGAGGCCGGATGAGGAGGACGACGATGAGGACGCTGAAGGCGATGGCGTCGCGCATGGGGCTGGAGATGGCATGCGCCGCCAGCACCTCTACAAACCCGATGATGAGGGCCCCCACCACTGCGCCGGGCACGCTGCCGATGCCTCCCACCACCGCGGAGACGAAGGCTTTCAGGCCCGGCATGATCCCAAGGAACGGCCCTACCTGGGGGAAGACGTTCACGTAGAGCACTCCTCCCACGCCGGCCAGCGATGCTGCCATGAGGAAGGTGAAGGAGATCACCGTGTCCACGTTGATGCCCATCAGGCGGGCCGTGGGCTTGTCGTACGAACTGGCGCGCATGGCCTTGCCCACCTTCGTCCGCCGGACCACGATGTAGAGGATGGCCAGGAAGAGGAGGGACACGGCCACCACCACCATGCGCAACATGTTGATGCGCACGCCCCCCACCATCCAGTTCTGCGCTTCCATCTGGATGACCTCGGGCGGCCGAGGCTGGTAGACCCGGAAGTTGGCGGTGTAGACGAAGTCCAGGGCAGCGAAATACTCCAGGAAGAAGGACATGCCGATGGCGGTGATGAGGGCGGAGATGCGGGGGGCGTTGCGCAGGGGCTTGTAGGCCACCCGCTCCATGACCACGGCCAGGAGGGCGCACGACACGGCGGAGAGGAGGATGGCCGGGATCAGGCGGAAGTGGAAGCGGGCCACAGCCCAGAAACTGATGTACGCCCCTACCATGAAGACGTCACCGTGGGCGAAGTTGATGAGTTTGACGATGCCGTAGACCAGCGTGTACCCCAGGGCGATGAGGGCGTAGACGAACCCCAGTTGCAGGCCGTAGACCAGTTGCTGGGCGAAGAGGGTGGGCGCGGCGATGGCGGAGGAAGCCAGCATGTAGACGATCCCTGCCCCCAACGCCAGCACCAGAGCCCAGGCGATCACCCTGGCAGATACCTTGCGCGCTTGGACCATAGGACCTCCCCAGCCCCTGGGAACAGGGCAATAAGGGGCGATGCCAGGAACGTCCCGCCCCTGGCATCGCCCACGTTCGCATCCCGCTTTACGGGTTCACCGTCATCTTGTAGGTGACCTGGCCGTCCTTGACGTGGAGCACCACCGCGCTCTTGACCGGGTTGTGCTGGGCGTCAAAGGTGATCTTGCCCGAGACGCCCTCAAACTGGATCTTCTCCATGGCCTCCACAACCTTGTCCACGTCAAAGGTGCCGGCGTTCTTCATGGCGGTGAGCAGGATGTTGGCCGCGTCGTAGGCCAGGGTCGCCAGGGCGTCCGGCTCGGAGCCGTACTTGGCCTTGTACTTGGCCTTCCATTCCTGGACGACGGGCCGCGGGTCGTCACCGGAGTAGTGGTTGCTGAAGTAGCCGCCGTCCACGGCCGAGCGGTCCAGGTCCGGCGAGTCCCAGCCATCGCCGCCCAGCATGACGGCCTTGACGCCGGCCTGCTTGGCCTGCGCGCCGATGAGGCTGGCCTTCTCGTAGTAGGTGGGGATGAAGAAGACGTCCGGCTGGGCCTCGGCCACCTTGGCCACGATGGCCGAGAAGTCGGTGTCCTCCTTCACGAAGGACTCCCAGACCACCACCTTGCCGCCGCCGGCCTCAAAGGCGTCACGGAAGAACTCGGCCAGGCCACGGATGTAGTCGTTGCCCTGGTCCAGGACCACGGCCGCGGTCTTGGCCCCCAGTTCCTCCAGGGCGAACTTGGCCATCACCTTCCCCTGGAAGGGGTCAATGAAGCAGGCGCGGAAGGTGTACTTCTTGGTGCTGCCGTCGGGGTTCACGGTGACCGCCGGGTTGGTGGAGGTGGGGCTGATCTGGAGGACTTTCTTCTCGTTCGCGACCTCGGAGACGGGGATGGACGCGCTGGAGCAGACCTCGCCGACGATGAACTTGACCTTGTCCTGGTCAATCACCTTGTTGGCGGCGTTGCGGGCCTCCACCGGGTCGCAGCGGGAGTCGCCCACCACCCATTCAATCTTGGCGCCGTTCACGCCGCCCTTGGCGTTCCACTCCTCAAAGGCCAGGATGGCCCCATCTCGGGTGGACGCACCGAAGGTGGCCACGTCACCGGTGATGGGGGCCAGGATGGCGATCTTGACCGTCTTCTGGCCACCCGCGCAGCCGGAAAGGGTGGCTGCCAGCAAGGTGATGACGACGAGCAGGCTGACGATTCGGAGCGCTTTCATGGTTTCTTCCTCCCTGTGTGTCCTTTCCCTGCCACGGGCCTGCGCGCTTCACCCGCAGCACGGGAAACCATGGGCAACAGCGGTTTTCCTTCGGGTCACGAACGGGGCTGCCACCCCCAGAGGACCCCCGTCGCAGCACCAGGCAGGCAGCACAACACCTCCTTTCCCAGCGGGCTTCCTCCCACCCCAGGAACAAGAAGGCCCCAGCGCCCAAGACGTACGGCCTTCCACAACCACACCCCCGGCTCACACCCCTTTGTGTTCCATCTCGGGCGAACTGGACTCCGTTTGCCGTCTTGCCACTGGGGTCTCAATGATGGTGAGGATGCAATTGGACCTACAGATAGAAGTATTATAGGGGAGGGTGAAGAAATTGTCAAACTCGACGGAGCCGCTCCAGTTACCAGACCGTAGGGCACGCCTCCTGGCGTGCCCTCTGCGCCGAGAAGAGCAGTTGCACCCCTCTCTTTTGTAAAAACGAGACAGCCCTGAATTCCCTATGGGCGAGCATTAGCAGCCCGCGACGTTTGGTGGTACAATGCGTATAGGAAGTGGGAGGAAGGGCCAAGGCGGCAGGAACCCATGGAACCGGAGGCTGTGCAAGAGGAGCAAGAGTGGATCGCCCGGGCCCGCCAGGGGGATGTGGCGGCCTTCGCCCGCCTGATCCAGGCGTACCAACGGCCTGTCTACAACCTAGCCTACCGCATGCTGGGGAACGTCCAGGACGCTGAGGACGCGGCCCAGGAGACCTTCCTGCGGGCGTTCCAGCACCTGCAGACCTATGACCCGCAGCGCAAGTTCGCCACCTGGATCCTGAGCATCGCCTCCCACTACTGTGTGGACCGCCTGCGTAGACGGCGTTGCCTGTACAGCCCCCTGGACGAGGCAACGGACCAGGGCCTCCCCCCTGCCCCAGCAGGTGATCCGGAGGAGGCTGCTGCCGCTGGAGAGGCCCGCGATGAGGTCCAGCGGCTTCTCCTCCTCTTGGGGCCGAGGGACAGGTTGACCGTCGTCCTGTACTACTGGTATGGAATGAGCCACAGCGAGATTGCCGAGGCCACGGGCTCTTCCGTGAGCGGGGTGAAGTCCCGCTTGCACCGGGCCCGCCTGGCGCTGGCCAGAATGCTTCAGGAGCGGCAGGGCGAAGGGGCACGGGCACATCCTGGGGATGGGCTGGCCCGCCAGCGGCTTCGGGAGGTGGAAGGCACATGAGCCATTGCGAGACTGCTCGCCAGAGGATGTCAGGGGTGTTGGATAGCGGGCTGGACCCCGAGGACGCGCGCGCCCTCAAGGCGCACCTCCGGGCCTGCCCCCGCTGTCAGGCGACCTGGGCTGCCCTCCAGGAGGTGGAGCGCATCCTCTCCGCGCGGCCCATGGTCCCGGTGCCGGCAGGGTTCGCCGAACGGACCCTGGCCTGCCTGGAAGCGCGCGGGGTGGCTGCGGCCAGGGGGCAGAGCCGGGAGAACCGCCTCTGGCCGGCAGCGGGCGTCGCGCTGGTGGCCCTCTCGCTCCTCCTCTGGTGGGCCATCCTGCTGGGCCTCCCGGCAGCGCTCTCCCTCGCTTTCCCGGCCGCGTGGTCCGGGCTGCGCCTCTTCTGGGAGGCGCTGGCGACCCTGGGGCGGTCCCTGGCCTACCTGCTGGGCCTGCTGGTGCCCTTCTGCAGGGGCCTGGCCTTGGCCGCCAGCGTTCTGGCCCTGGCCTTTTCCCTGGCAGTCATGGGCAGTGGCCTGCGGAAGGCCCGCCTGCGCGTCTGACGGACGGAACTGCAGACCATGTGTGGAGGTGATCGCATGCGCAACAAATGGTGGCAAGGGGTCCTGGCTCTGGTCCTGGTGCTTCTGTGGGCGGTCCCCGTCTGGGCCGACGACGGAGGTCCAGGCACGGTGCGCTTCGGGGAAGACCTGGTGGTCCGCGCCGGCGAGCGTGTGCGGGG
>JBMFPD010000156.1:0-7629 GCA_049969295.1 Anaerolineae bacterium
GTGGATGGTGGCCCCGGCCAGGTCGCGCCGGCCGATGTTCAGGGCGGGAAGCCCCCCGGCCACCGTGCCGCAGAAGCGCAGTTGTACGCCACGGCGCCTCGCCAGGTCCATGAGGTCGCGGTAGGCCAGGACCAGAGGCCCCTTGTTGGGGGTGACCACGTGCATCCCTTTCTCCAGGGCGGCGCGGATGCAGGAGAGGCCTGGCTCGCCATCCCGCAGGTTGACCGGCGAGGCCTCCATCAGGAGGTCGGCCGGCGTGTTCCGCACCAGGTCCAGGGCGGCCATGCCCGGCCGGCCGAACTCGGGCATCTCCCCCACGGAGCGGCCGGACTCCTTCCAGGCCACGATGTGGAGCAGGGGCAGCCCCTCCGGCCGCACGGCCGCGCCGCCGCTATCGGCCACACCCACCACCCGCACCCGCAGGCCGTAGGTCCGGGCGAGTTCATCCCCCTTGCGGTCCAGGATCCGGAGGATGCGGCGGCCCAGGTTCCCCAGACCGATGAGGAGGGCATCCACGGTCCGTACGTTCATGCAATCCTCCTTGAGGGCAGAAGAGGTGTTCCTGTGGTCCAGGGCGCATTCTAGCACAGGGGGCCCCTTTTGGCAACGCGCGGCTCCCAGCCCTGGACCGGGGGAGGAGTTGGGATGCGCACGGCCGTGCGCCCCTCCAACCCCACCCCCTGGACCCCCTCCCCGTATACGGGGAGGGGGCTGGGGGAGGGATGCTCAGAAGACCGTATTGTCAAAATCCTCCGTGGTCCAGCACTGGCGG
Source organism: Anaerolineae bacterium (assembly GCA_049969295.1). Lineage (GTDB taxonomy): Bacteria > Chloroflexota > Anaerolineae > DTPP01 > DTPP01 > DAOTYM01. The sequence goes on from JBMFPD010000156.1 coordinate 773, forward strand.
TCTGGAGAAAGCCGTCCACGAATCGGTCAGCGAATACACGAACGAGCCCGGCGCGACTGCAAGCCATGCGTTGATTCGCTCCTTACATTCGTGGATGACGTTCGCAGGGCGAAAACACCCCGGGCATCTGATCCCTGCGACTGAGCAAAGGGAAGGCCACCACCGCTCTTCCCGGCGCAGAGGGCACGCCGGGAGACGTGCCCTACGGTCTGCCGCGCCAGAAGGCTGTCGGAGTGCTACAAGGATGGGTCAGCCCTCCCCAGCCCTGTTTGACAGGTCCCCGCGAAGGGCGTATCATGCGTGGCAGGGCCCTTCTCCCCACCCTTGCAGATCAGGAGGTTCACCCATGGCCAGAGGGATCATGCAGGCTTTTCAGGCCGAGCGGGAGCGGCTGAACGACCTGGTGATGCGCTACGCTGGGCGGGACATCAAGCGGTTCTACAACCTGGACACCCAGGTCTACCGGGAGGGCGCGCTGCCGCGCAAGACCAAGGAACTGCTGGGCCTGGTTGCCTCGCTGGTGCTCCGCTGCGACGATTGCGTCAAGTACCACATCGGCCGCTGCCATGAGGAGGGGGTCACCGACGAGGAATTGGAGGAGGCCCTGGCCATCGCCCTCGTCGTGGGCGGTTCCATCACCATCCCCCACCTGCGGCGGGCCTTTGAGGCCTGGGACGACCTCAAAGGAGGGCCCCATGGCGGATGAAGCGAGGACCGCCAACCGCTTCCTTCCCCACACGTTCTCCGTTCGGGCGACACGGTGCAGGCGGTCGGTCCGCCCCTCAGTCGTCGTAGACCCGCCAGTAGGGCTTCTCCGGCTCCCAGCGGCGGACGAACTCTTCGCCCGGGCGCACCAGCAGGGCTTCGGCCTCAGCGGTGACCGTGCCGTCGGCCAGGCGCAGTTCGGCGGCAACCTTGGCCCGCAGAGGGGTTTGGCGGACCACCCATCCCACGGCCGTGAGGGGCTGACCGGTGGGGGTGGGACGCCGGTAGCGCACCTCCAGGGTGAGGGTCACCATCAGGTTCTCGTCGTCCCCTTCCAGGAGCAGGGCCCGGCCAGCCGTCTCGTCCAGGATGGCCGCCACGATCCCCCCGTGGACGACGCCCGGGTAGCCGTTGAAGTGCTCCGGCACGGTGACGGTCCCCCGGACCTGGCCTGCCTCCCGGTCGTTGTACCAGGACATCTTGAGGCCGATGGGGTTCTGGCGGCCGCAGAGGAAACAGGTGCGGGAATTGGGCTGCTTCTCCATGAGGGAGGCTCCTTGGGAAAGTGACCCTCCAGCCTGCACCAGGCTGGTCTTTCGCACAGCGAGAGCGACCCGCCCCGGTCCCCGCAGGGCGCAGGACGCCTTTCCAGCGAGCCACTGGGAGCGTAGCCTGTCCCTGCCCACTCACTCCCGGTCCCGGGGGCGCAGGTGCGGGAAGAGGATGACCTCCCGGATGCTGGACTGGTCGGTGAGGAGCATGGTCAGGCGGTCAATCCCCATGCCGAACCCGCCCGTGGGCGGCATGCCGTAGGAGAGGGCGTTGAGGAAATCCTCGTCCATCTGGTGGGCTTCCTCGTCGCCTGCCTCGTAGGCCCGCCCCTGCTCCAGGAACCGCTCCTCCTGATCCAGAGGGTCGTTGAGTTCGGTGAAGGCGTTGCACAGTTCCATCCCGCCCACGAACCCCTCAAACCGCTCCACGGTGTCGGGGTCGTCGGGCTTCCTCTTGGCCAGGGGCGACATCTCCACCGGGTAGTCCATCAGGAAGGTGGGCTGGATCAGGTTCGGCTCCACGTAGGCCCCGATGAGGTAGTCTATGAGTTTGCCGCGGTTATCTTTGGGTTCGGCCCGGCCACCGATGGCCCGGATGGCCTCCAGGAGCGACGCCGCGGTGGGATGTTCCTCGTAGTCAATGCCGGTGGCCTGCCGGATGGCCTCCCGGAGGCTCACGCGACGCCAGGGCGGGGTCAGGTCAATGGTCTGCCCCTGGTAGGTGATCTGGAGCGTCCCCAGGACCTTCTGCGCCACATAAGCGATCATCTGCTCCGTGGTCTCCATGACGGAGTGGTAGTCGGCATAGGCCTCGTAGAACTCCAGTTGGGTGAACTCCGGGTTGTGCTTGAAGGAGACCCCCTCGTTGCGGAAGTCCCGGCCGATCTCGTAGACCTTTTCGTAGCCGCCCACGATGAGGCGCTTCAGGTACAGTTCGAACGAGATGCGCAGGTAGAGGTCCTGGTGCAGTTGGTTGTGGTGGGTGATGAAGGGTCGGGCCGCCGCGCCGCCGTAGACAGGCTGGAGGATGGGCGTCTCCACCTCCAGGAACCCCCGCGCGTCCAGGAACTCCCGGATGGCCTGGATGATGCGGGCCCGCGTGCGGAAGATCTCCCGCACGTGGGGGTTGACGTTCAGGTCCACATAGCGCTCGCGGTAGCGGGCCTCCTTATCGGTGAAGGCGTCGTAGACAACACCATCCTTCTCCTTCACCACCGGCAGGGGGCGGATGGCCTTGGCCAGCATGCGGAACTGGCGGACGTGGACGGTGACCTCGCCGGTGCGGGTGCGGAAGAGGGTCCCCGTCGCCTCCACGAAGTCCCCCAGGTCAAACAGTTGCTTGAAGAGGTTGTAGGCCTCCTCGCCCACCTCGTCCTGTCGTAGGTAGATCTGGAGGCGGCCCGTGCCGTCCTCCACGTGGGCAAAGGTGGACCGCCCCATGACGCGGATGCTGACCAGGCGACCGACGATGGTGATGTCCTCGTCCCCCGTCAGGGTGCCGGCGTCAAAGGCGGCGAGGGCCTGTTGGGTGGTGTGGGTGCGCCGACACCGAGGCGGGTAGGGGTCTATCCCTGCCTGGCGCAGGCGCTCCAGTTTCAGGCGGCGTTGTCGTTCGTGGTCGCTCAGTTCTCGTGTCATGGGTCCTCCCGAGGGGCGCGGGAAGGCAGTCCCTCTGCCGGGCTATTCGCAATGCAGGATGCGGAAGCGCATGAGGCCACCAGGGGTTTCCACCACCACCTCGTCCCCGGGCTTGTGGCCCAGGAGGGCCTTGCCCAGGGGCGACTCCACGGAGATCTTCCCCGAGGCTGGGTCTGCCTCGGCCGAGCCCACCAGTTGGTAGGTCTCCGGACCCTCGCCATCCGGCGCCTGGACCGTGACGATGCTGCCGAAGGTCACGGTGCCATCCGAGGCGCGGGCGTCCTCCGCCACGACGACCGCGTTCCGCAAGAGGTTCTCCAGCGTCTTGATGCGGCCTTCCAGGAAGGCCTGTTCCACCTTGGCCTCCTCGTAGGCCGCGTTCTCCATGACGTCGCCGTCGGACTTGGCCTGGCGGATCAGTTCCGCGATCTCCCGCCGGCGCACCGTGGTCAGGTACTCCAGTTCCTGCACCAGTTCCTGGTACCCTTCCGGCGTCAGCAGGTTCTTCTTCCCTGGCTTGAGGCTCATGGCTACCGTTCCCCTCCTTCCTGGTGGACGAGCGCCTCCCCTGGCTCTGCGATAAAAAATAGCGCCCAGGTCTCAGGGCGGCTCCTGGTACGCTCAGACCTGGCCCATGGCCATGGCGAAGCCAGCGCGAAACCCATAGGTCAGGCTACTTTATTATACCCCATCCGGCCCGGTTTGCAAAATCGCAGGGGCTGAGTTGCGGTTGCATCTTGTGTTGATCATCCTGGCGACCTGCCACGCTCCCGGCGTCGGCCTGCGCCGACGCCCGCTCCTGAGCCCCCATTTCAATCGGTGGGCTCTTCCTGCGCCCCACGCCAGCGGTTCAAACCGCCGTCGGTAGGGGCGCACGGCCGTGCGCCCTTACCTGGCTGTCGCTTTGCGAGGGCGGCCTCTTCGCTGGAGGCAGCTCCCCAAAGCCCACCAACACAAAATGGAGCCGAGTCGGGCTGACGATGCGGTTGCATCTTGTGTTGGTGGGCTCGGCAACTGGTAGGGCACGCCTGCGGCGTGCCAAAGAAGTCACGCTGCAAGCGTGACCTACGGTCTGCAGGTTGTGCTGGCGAGAGCCCATTCCTCGGGTAAGGCAGGGCATCCCCCTGCCCTACCCGGGAAAGCCAGGAGGTAGGCGAGGTCTCCGACCAGGTCCCAGGGGCTTACGGCTTCCGAATGTGCAGGCGGAAGCCCTCAGGGGTCTCCTCTACCGTCACCTGGCACCCCTCTTTCTGCGCCATACGGAGCACGTTCTCGCGCGAGGTGACGGTGTCCACCAGGACCTCCAGTTCCTCGCCGGACGGGAGGCGACGCAGAGCGTTGCGGGTCCGCAGGACTGGTTCAGGACAGGAAAGGCCTCTTGCATCTACCGTTTGCATCGGTTCATCCTCCACTCGCGATCTGGAGCAGGGAAGGGGAGAGCCTCAGGCCGTCTGTTCCCGCATGGTGAAGCCCAGCACCACGCACACCACGAGCCCCAGGATCACAGCAGCCTGTCCGTAGGGTCCTGGCCCACCGACCTGGAGCACCCCTTCCACCACCCTGTCCGGCGCGCCGGCCAGGGCGAAGTTGTGGGCGAACCCTGCTCCGATGATCATCCCCAGGACAAAGATGCCGGCGTCTCCATCTCCTTCGCCGGCCAGGAAGAGCTGCCGGCCCGGGCAGCCTCCAGCCAGGGCGAAGGCCAGGCCGGCCAGCGCCATCCCCAGGAAGTTCCAGAGGTGGTTGCTGTGGGCGACCGGCTGCGCCGCGAACCCCGGGTGGACCTGGCCCAGGAGGAGGTTCACGACGAAGGCCACCACCAGCAGGGCGCCCACACCGCTGATGAGGTGCGTATCTCCCATGAGGATGACGTCCCGGATGGAGCCCATGGTGCAGAAGCGAGTCCGCTGGGCCAGGAAGCCGATGACCAGACCTGCCCCGAGGGAGATGGCCACTGGCGCGTGCAGGGACCCGGGGCCGCTGGTGCTGAAGAAGATGGGGCCGCCCTCGCTGAACTGGGGTCGGAAGAGGAGCAAGAGCAGGAGCCCAACCATGAGGGCAGGCATGATCCACCCTGCCGCAGGGGAAACGGGTCGGTTGCGCCCGAGGGAGTACCCCTGCCGCAGGAACCAGACCCCGATCGCGACCCCTGAGGCCAGCCCCAGGAGCCCCAGGATGGCGTTCCCGTCGCCGCCGGCCAGCCGCAGGAGGGCGCGCCAGGGGCAGCCCAGGAAGGCCAGCGCGCCGATCATGGCGAACACCCCCAGGATAAAGCGCACGAGGGGGGCGGAGCCTGCCCGGGGCTTGAACTCGCGGAAGAGGAGGGCGGCGATGGTGGAGCCCAGCACGAAGGCCGCGATCTCGGGCCGCAGGTACTGAACCACCGCTGCCCGGTGCAGGCCCAGGCCGCCGGCAATGTCCCGCTCAAAGCAGGCCACGCAGATGCCCATGTTGGGAGGGTTGCCGGCCTTCTGAAGGAGAGGGGCGAGGATGCCAATGGCTGCCCCGGCGAGGACAATGCCCCAGCGCGAGGCAAAGAAGCGGGTGAGACGTTCGGACATGGTGCAACCTCCTCAAGGATATGGTTGTATGGAAGGGCCCACGGGGGGCCCCCGGAGACCACGTCCTCCGCGGCCGAGCCCCGGCCAGGGCTGGCCAAGCTATACCAGAAAGGTATGATTCCATACCAAAAAGTATACCACATCGGGCTCCTGAGGGCAAATCCTGCCTGGTTGGGCTTGCCTCCAACGGGGGCTGTGGCGAGGGGCGGTCAGGGAGCGTCCTGCCCTACTCCGCCGACAACTCCTCAACGGACCTCGCGATTCCGCAGGGGGAGGGTCCCCGCCCGAGGCCGAGCCCTCGCCCGTCTTGGTCCTGGGGGGCGGGAGCCCGGACACCGTGCGGGGAAGGAGGTCGGGGGTGGGGTTGGGGGCGTCGGCCTGCGCCGACGCCGCGCAGAGGCACGGAAAGGGCCCCTCCCCCAAGCCCAGGGGAGGGGCCCCATCCTTGATGGAGCGGAAGACGGGATTCGAACCCGCGACCTTCTGCTTGGCAAGCAGACGTTCTACCTCTGAACTACTTCCGCCCGGAACGGCCAGAGGCCTGCACGCCAGGTGGGGAAGGAGAGACTCGAACTCTCACGGATTGCTCCACGTGATCCTAAGTCACGCTCGTCTGCCCATTCCGACACTTCCCCACGAGGCATTTACATTATACCCAAGGAGCGCGATTTTGGCAAACGCAGCGACGCACGGTTGCGGTCGCATTTTGTGTTGGTGAGTCGGGGACGCGAGAAGACCGACCTCTCCCATCCCCCCCACCCCCTTCCCTCCCCGCATCGGGGAGGGAAAGGGGTGCCGCCGAAGGCGGCGGGGGTAGGGTGAGGTTCACCTTTCGGCACGGGACCACAAGGTCATCAGCCACCGACAAAAGGTGCAACCGAGTCGACGCACGGCTGCGGTCGCACGCTGTGGTTGAGCCGGGGCGCGGATCCTGCTCCCTACCAGCCCGTTCCAGGTGAGGGTGAGCGCTGCAGGCGGCCTGGGGGAGGAGGTCCGCGCTACGTGCCGCGCCGCTCCGCGGCAAAGCGCGCCACCTGCTCCACCTGCACGGGCTGAGGCCGGATGAAGGGGCGCACAGCCCGGATGCGGGCCCAGGCTTCCTCTGGGGTGAGGCCCGTGCTCACAAGGTACGCCGCGGCCATGGCTGCGGCGCGGCCCACACCCGCTCCACAGTGGATGTAGACGGCTCCGCCCCGCGCCACCTCCTCCTGGATGAAAGCCACGCCCCGCCTGAGGTCTTCCAGGGAGGGCGCGGTATCGTCCAGGGTGGGCAGGTGCAGGTAGCGCGGCGGAGCGATCCCCGCCCGCGCGTCGTCAAACTCCTCCCGCATGTTGACCACCGCGGTAATGCCCCGCGCCGCGAGGCGCGGCCAACCGCGGCGTTTGTACTGCCCTCCCACAT